>SKGY01000107.1 GCA_007117235.1 Balneolaceae bacterium | reverse complement strand
TTCTTGCCTCTATCTGTGCCGGTCCATAGATAAGCCGCTCTTTGGGCAGCTTGTAAACTATTAGTTCACCATAACTCCCGGGATCCGATTTTGCTGCCATCCAGGAGATCATATTATCCCTGTTTTCAGGTGTTAGCGGACTGATGAGCATGAACTCCAGATTCTCCTCCCCTGGCAATCTTGCCAATACATAATAAGGTTCCATAAGAAGCTGCCGTCCGCCATACTTTTCATTTGGCCGTGTCCATAAATCTTCCTGATTGTAGAACACCTGCGGACGCGTCATGTGATATCTGGCAAAAGTCTCAATCTGAACTTCGAACAGATCTTGCGGATAACGGAAGTGACTCTCTAAACCGTCAGGTAGTTCGGAAAGTGGTTTAAACAGATCTGGGAATATTGTGTCATAAACTTCCAGAACCGGATCTTCCTCATCAATTATGTAATAATCAACAGAGCCTTCGTAAGCATCAACAACTATTTTGACAGAATTTCTGATATAGTTAAAACTGTTGCGGTATCGTTGTGAATATGGGAAATGGGATGATGTTGTGTAGGCATCCTGAATCCAATAGAGTTTACCGTCATTAAGCACGAGGTATGGATCACGATCGAGAGTAAGAAATGGAGTTATTCTGTTGATACGCTCTTGTACACTTCTCCAAACCTGAAGCCGACTCTCTTCGTGAATATAGTCTGTAATCAGAATGTTGATGTCATTCATTTCCCAGGCAAAGAGTAATTTTCTGAAAAAGCTTGTGAATTGAATTCCACCTTGTCCACTATAATTGGTGTAGACATTTTCATCACCATCCGGATAGTGTAGTTCATCTACGCCGGTATTAACAATATAATATCCACTGCTGTTTTCGCCGTAGTAGATAGCGGGGTTATCAACCCGAAGGTCTTCACTGTCCCATCTTGGCGGAATATTCCGTATCGGCAATAGCGGTTCACCCTGGCGATTTGTCTCTGTAACAGGACTCATCACCAAACCAAAGCCGTGTGTATACTGTAGATGACGGTTTACCCATCTATCTGATTGACTCGGAAGTGTACGGGCAATTTCACGGGCTGATAGCATCATCTGTGTTACATTGCCGTCTACCATGTAGCGATCATTATCTACTGAATAGAACTCGTAATAGGATCTGATCTCCTGAAGCTGTTTGTACGTGCCAATCAAAAGTCGGGGGTCCCAAAGCCTGATATTATCAATGGCATCCTGATTGTTTCTGATGTCGGCAATTCCGAGCGTGTCATCTGCCTGATATTCCACTTCGCGAACATTGTGGAGATTATAGGCGAGACGGGTCATCTCAATATTTTTCTCAAGATAGGGTGACTCCAACTGAAGCTCATTTGGCTCAACATTGAATTGTTGAACAACTCCTGGGAGTAATCCTCGCCCGATGATTAAGACAGCAACAGTTAACACTGCTACAGCGGGAATTGCTTTCCCTGTTTTTACCCAAACTCCTGCAATCATTAAAGCTGATAGTAAAAGAGATAAGACGATCAGAATCCAAAGGGCAGGAAGATGAATTAATACATCAGTGTACCCGGCGCCAAAAACAATTCCGTCAGACCTGAACAGCAGGCTGTATCGTGACAGATAGAATCCCCAAGCCAAAAGAGCAAGCCAGATTCCTGCATTTATCTTAAGGTGATTCTGTACGGATTTTTTAGCTTGAATTTTAGTCGCAGACTGAACCATTAACAGCCCTGTAAAAATATAGGCCAGAGTTAAAATCGACAGTGTAATAAATGCGATGGAGACGAGTGATCCCTGAATAACTTCCCAAAACGGTAGCTGAAACAGATAGAAACCGATGTCATGACCAAATAACGGATCAACATCTCCAAACTCGACACCGCTTATAAACTTTAGCGACTCATCCCACCGGATGTAAAAACTCATGGCAAATATAAATGCCATAACAAGCCCGCCAAGAGTAAAGAACTGCTTTATTCGTTTATTAGCGAATTCGCTGGTAAGATTGATATTAGAGCCCTGAAGTGGGGAACCCATCAGGTTTACATTCTTAAGCTCACCCGCAAGATGTCTGAAATTGATCACAAAATAGAGAGCAGCAACAATGAATGCTGCCAAAATTAAAATGATCTGTGTAGTGCGAAGGGTCCAGAAAATTTGAGCATAACCCAATTCGCGCAGCCAAAGCCATTCAAAAATCCAGCTGGAAGAGATGGAGAGTAGAATGAATGGAACTGCAATAAATGCAAGTACTTTCAGTAGACGTAAATTCATGTATTTGTGTAGATCTGTATGCTAATGATTTAAGAACACTTAAAATACGAATTTAGTCACTCAAAATTGAATTGAACAGTTGATTTGGGTGTGTTTTCGGAGATCAAACTAATATTTGGGTCTAAACTTTGCAGCGTCTAAAATTGACCAGAGATGAATAATCCAGCCTAATAATATCCACCACAGAACTGCGGCAAATATAAACATGAAGATGGCTATGAGAAGCCGTCCCTGAAGTAATTGACCTAATCCCGGTATGAAAAAGCTTGCAAGTGCAGCAATAACGTTTCCGCCTGTTCCTTGTCCTGACATATCAATCTATTTTAATTAGTAGTTTCGTGTTGCTACGATTAATTCATAAAATTGTTAGCCAATTACATTAAACAATTTCCAGAATGAGTTTAAAAGAGTGTCCCGGCTGTGCGATCGATGTTGATAAAAATGAGGACGTCTGCCCAATTTGTGGCTACGATTTTCCTGAACAGTCAAAATCATTCAAGTACGCAGTCTGGCTGTTGATCGTTCTCATGCTTTTATGGTTATTATTTTGATCGTTATGGCTTGAAGATTAAAAACTCATTGGGCAGAGTTGAAGTATCTTTTATAGATCTGAAATATGATCCGAACTCATTTCTAATTGGCGATTCAGATCGAAGGTTTGCAAAGTTAATCGCTTTCTTCCGTTCAGCCTGACCAATAAGTTTTCGCAACTCCCGATCATAAAAATCAATCTTATGATTCTTCCATAATAATTCCGAAAACGTTGTTTCTGAAGGGAAGAATTCATTAGTTGAAATTCCCGGTAGTTCAGTTGATGGTGATTCTAATCCAAAGAAATTCGTCAGATCATCTATAACTATTTTGCTGGCTCTGAACTTTGCTTCTTTTGAGTATCCCGCAATATGTGGCGTGGCAATAAATGATTCACTCGCCATTTGATCATTAAAAAAGGGTTCGTTTTCCCATACATCCAAGATAAAATCACTCGGTTTCCCGTTCTGTTTTGCGCTAAGTAGGTCCACCTCTTTTATGACACCCCCTCGCGCAGCATTGATGACAAGATCAAAGCCGCGGTTAAGCCACGATGAGTCACATAAGTGATGCGTAGCGTGCTTGCCGGACTGAGTAAGTGGTGTATGAAAGGTTAAAATGTCACATTGAAGCAGCTTATTTAAGGAGGCTGATTTGAATGTCTTTTCTTTTTCAGCTTTGGGCGGGTCATATTTCACGAAGTCAATGCCAAGCTTTTCAAGGAGAGCTATTACACTTCCACCAGTATGTCCACATCCAACAATACCAATTTTTTTGGAGTAGATGTCGATCTCTTTAACAGCAGCCCATCTAAATAGAGTAGTAATGATATACTCAGCAACCGCATTTGCGTTGCAGCCTGCAGCTGATGTAAATCGGATGTTTAATCTGTTCAAGTGGCCTCTGTCAACATGATCATGCCCGGCTGTTGCAGAACCGATGAATTTTAAATTTCCTGCAATTGGCAGTGAGTCAGGATTAATTTTAGTAACAGTTCTGATTAAGAGTGCATCAAAATCTGTGGTCGATTTTGGCAGACCTGCGTTGGCGTCAAATAAGGTTAAATTGCACTGTTCAGGTAAGAGAGGTTTTAAATTGAACAGGTGTTTGTCTGCAAGAATGTTCATAACACAAAATAAAAATTATAAGACTTGATTACACACATGGACTGAATTGAATTATAATAAGTAAACATGTCAACGAAATGACTCTGCTTGTAAAACCTATTATATTGCGGCATAATTGATAAATTAGATTTAAGATCATTTTAGAATGGAGCAGAGTAAATCGTTTAATATTGTATCTCTAATCAGAAAAAAAAGAGACGGGAAGACGCTCACTGACGAGGAAATTAGCTACATCATAAAGGAGTACACCGAAGATAACGTGCCCGATTATCAGATCAGCGCATTTTTAATGGCGTCATTTTTAAATGGTTTAAATACTGAAGAAGCAGCTGCATTAACAAAATCGATGCTCCATAGCGGTATTGTAGTTGATTTAAGCGAAACTCCCGGAATTAAAGTAGACAAGCACTCAACAGGTGGTGTTGGCGATAAGCTTTCACTGATTTTAGCCCCAATTGTTGCCTCATGCGGGGTACCGGTTCCGATGATTTCGGGCAGGGGATTGGGTCACACAGGTGGAACCCTTGATAAACTTGAATCAATTCCGGGATTCACCGTTGATGTTAACCTGGATAGGTATAAAGAGATTTTGCAGAAGCAGAACCTGGTACTTGTTGGCCAGACGGATGAAATTGCTCCGGCTGACAAGCGCCTTTATGCTCTTCGTGATGTAACAGCTACTGTGGAATCAATTCCTTTAATTGCCGGGAGTATAATGAGCAAAAAGCTCGCAGAGGGTATAGATGCTCTGGTGCTTGATGTGAAATTTGGGTCGGGGGCTTTCATGAAAAAACATGAAGATGCGCAAAAGCTGGCTGAAACACTGGTGGGAATTGGTGAACAGTTTGGTAAAGAGACCATCGCTTATTTAACAAATATGGAGCAGCCATTGGGCAATGCTGTAGGAAATTGGCTTGAAGTAAAAGAGAGCATTGATTGTTTAAATGGCGGAGGCCCCGATGATGTTATGGAAATCACCCATCTGCTG
>SKGY01000137.1 GCA_007117235.1 Balneolaceae bacterium | reverse complement strand
TTGGAAGATTCTCAATATCTCTCTGGATATTTCTTAGAATCGCATTCACCAGATCACCTGCTTTTGAACCCATTCTGATTTTTGCAATTTCAACAGCCTCATTTATCGCTGCATAATCCGGAGTGTTATTCAAAAACAACATTTCGTAAAGCCCCAAACGAAGAATATTTTTCAGGGATGGTTTCATCTCATCAATTGTGATACTTGAGAATTCACCGATGACAAAATCGAGGTAACTTCTGCGTCTTAGAATATTTTGTACATACTCCCTGACTTGTGCACGCTCGCGTGGTTCTAATTCATTTGCTGACTTATAGTTTAAAGTACTCTCTTCATCAAATGTGATTAATAAATCAATGCTTACTGATCGAGCTGTAAGTTCCGTATCCAATGGTTTTATTTGCCTAAGGGTTCAAAATTATTGTATTGATGAATCACAATTATCAACATCGAAATCCTGAAAAAAGTGACAGTCTCAAAGATAACGGTTTGTTATTCTTTATGCTAATACAGCTTAACCCAATGAATGATTATTTAGCTTTTAAATCTGAGTTGAATTAATATTTGATTTTTTGGGGTCAAAAAGTCCCCTCCTTCTCAAGGAGGGCTCATTAGTTGTACGCGCAAGCGAATCTAGGGTTGGTTGCATCTTTCGAAGGGAAAGAAAGATTTGACTACTATTTGTTGTAAGAGCCAAAAGACTACCACCCCTGTCCTCCGTACGAGACTTCGGAAGGCGGGCCCAGCCCCTCCTTACACAGGAGGGGAGAATATATTGGCCTGAATTACAATCGAACTCGCGTTTACTAGTAGTGTGTATGTTTCTTATTACATTATGAGTAGAATTTAAAAATTTGTGCTGCGATGGAATTTATAGGTGAATTTGAATTGTGGATGTTTTTAGCCGGGCTGGGAATCTTCCTCTTTGGCATGCATATGATGGAGGAGTCTATTCGCGTACTCAGTGGTGCGGCGTTTAAATCCATGATCAGGAAGTATACAGGGAGCAGGATAAAAGCAATTCTGAGCGGTGCATTTAGCACTGCAGTTCTTCAAAGTAGTTCTGCGGTCTCTTTGATGGTTCTCGCTTTTGTTGGTGCCGGCATAATGAATCTTGTCCAGGCCATTTCTGTGATGATTGGGGCCAAAATCGGAACCACAGCAACTGCCTGGATTGTGGCAGTATTCGGTTTCAAATTTAATATAGATACCTTTTCATTACCGTTGATTGGAATTGGTGGACTTGGGATAATACTACTGGCAAAGTCTCCAAAATATGTAAACATTAGCCGGTTTCTGGTAGCATTTGGATTTCTGTTTATGGGTCTTGATTACATGAAATCGAGTGTGGATCAATTTTCAGAGAATATTGACCCGGCTATTTTTGAAGGGTATGGGATTATTCTTTTTGCATTGGCCGGTGTTGTAATGACTGCCATTATGCAGAGCAGTTCAGCCACCATTGCCATTGTATTGACGATGCTTTATAGCGGTGTGATACAATTTGAGTCAGGTGCAGCTATGGTGATTGGAGCAAATGTTGGGACTACGGTTACAGTTTTATTGGGTTCTATAGGAGGAATATACACCAAGAAACAGGCTGCTTTAAGTCAATTGATATTTACTGTCAGCACGGCGGTAGTGGCGTTAATCCTATTGCCAGTTCTGATATGGATAGTACTTACCGGTTTGGGTTTTAGTGATAATTTGGTGCTGGGACTTGCACTTTTCCACACGTTGTTCAATTTGTTGGGAGTACTAATTTTCTATCCTCTAATACCACTTTTAGCCCAACAGGTCGAAAAATGGATTTCTGAAAAAGAGGTTACGCTCAGCCGCTATATCCATCAAACCAATCCTGAAATTGTTGAAGCGGGTATAGAAGCCATTCGAAAAGAGATTATTCAGCAATTAAAACTTTCACTTGGATACATTCACAATTTAATGATGCCGACTAGCGGAAAATATAGCGGTGTTACGTATCCGGCCCTCGAGAACTATCATGCCGAAATTTTTGAATACTATAGTCAGCTGCATCAACATGATATCACAGCAGCTGAGCACGAGACACTCGAAATTTATTTGAGAGCTAGCAGAAATATTATGAATGCTTCAATGAATATCAGAGATGTGCAACAAGAAGTGAGTATTTTAAAAACAGAAACGACTCAAATTCATCGCGATGTCTATCAATCAATTTTAGAGCGTATAAAGTTGTGCGTCAACACCGGTAAGCTTTTTGATTATGAAAGAGAGGAGATTGATAGTAAGGAATTGCAAGATCGAGTTAATGAGCTTATCCGCGATATAAACAAGATCGACAGAGATATAATTGCAGACTGCGGGATAGCTTCAACTGGACACTCAGTTAAAAAATCTGAGCTTACATTCTTGTTGATGCTAAACAGACTTGTAACTCAATCCGGAAGGATGATAGCCCATGGGATGTCTGCTTTGGTGAATGTCTCAAATAATCAGGAAAAGAAAGCTGAATAATCATCCTAAAGATGAAGTTCACCTTTGATTTTTGAATGATAAGTGGGTACCTTTTCAAGCTGTCTCATAGGAGATTATCCAGAGTGTCTAAATGCGCAAAATATCGCACAGATAAAATGTTGATTTAGCCAACTCTTAAAGATATTTACCCACTTATTTACGCGTATAAAGTCATACAAAAAACGATAGTAATCGAATGAATAAAGGAACTATAGCACAAATCATTGGCCCGGTAGTTGATGTTGATTTTAACAAAGGCGAATTACCAAAGGTAATGAGCGCACTCTTTATTGAGCGCGAAGACAAGTCTAAACTATATCTTGAAGTTGCACAGCACTTAGGTGAAAACAGAGTCAGAACCATTGCGATGGACTCAACTGATGGCCTTGTAAGAAAAACTGAAGTTTTTGATACAGGTGGCCCAATTTCAATGCCGGTTGGTGAAGATATCAGAGGTCGGCTTTTTAATGTTGTTGGCGAAGCAATTGATGGTATAGATCAGCCAAAAGGCGATCGTCGATACCCAATTCACAGAGAGGCTCCTAAATTTAAGGATCTTGCAACAAGTACTGAGATGCTTGAAACAGGGATTAAAGTTATTGACCTGCTTTGTCCGTATGCAAAAGGTGGAAAAATTGGACTCTTTGGTGGTGCCGGTGTAGGTAAAACAGTTCTAATTCAGGAGTTGATTAACAACATTGCGAAACAGCACGGTGGACTTTCAGTATTTGCCGGTGTTGGTGAGCGTACTCGTGAAGGTAATGACCTTCTTCGTGAATTTATTGAGTCAGGTGTTATCAACTACGGCGATGATTTCAAACATGCAATGGAACAAGGTGAGTGGGACCTTTCCAAAGTAGATAAGGATGTGCTGAAAGAGTCACAGGCAACACTTGTATTTGGTCAGATGAACGAACCACCTGGAGCTCGTGCACGAGTTGCGCTTTCAGGTTTAACAGTAGCTGAATATTTCCGTGATGAGGTATCCAGAGACATTCTTCTTTTTATCGACAACATTTTCCGATTTACACAGGCTGGTTCTGAAGTATCTGCGCTGCTTGGACGTATGCCATCTGCGGTAGGTTACCAGCCTACTCTTGCATCAGAGATGGGTGATCTTCAGGAGCGAATTACTTCTACAAAAGATGGATCTATTACTTCAGTTCAGGCGATCTATGTTCCTGCTGATGACTTGACTGACCCGGCTCCGGCCACAACGTTCTCTCACCTTGATGCTACTACAGTATTGAGCCGTGCATTAACTCAGATCGGTATTTATCCGGCTGTTGATCCGCTTGATTCTACATCCCGAATTCTTGATCCAAAAGTACTTGGTGAGAAGCACTACAGATGTGCTCAGGATGTGAAAGAGATTCTGCAGAAGTACAAAGACCTTCAGGATATCATTGCGATTCTCGGTATGGATGAACTTTCAGATGAAGATAAACTGGTAGTATCCCGTGCACGTCGTGTACAGCGATTCTTGAGCCAGCCGTTCTTCGTCGCTGAGCAGTTTACCGGACAAAGCGGTGAGTATGTGAAGATCGATGATACAATTAAAGGCTTCAATATGATCCTTGATGGTGAGCTTGATGAGCTTCCTGAAAATGCGTTCCACCTGGTTGGTACAATTGAGCAGGCTCAGGAAAAAGGTCAGAAACTACTCGCAGAAGCTGAAGAAGCATAAATAGAATTATAAGCTATCGTGGCAAATACATTCAAAGCACAAATACTTACACCAAACGGTCCTCTCTTTGAGGGTGATGTAATTAGCGTTAAAGCACCGGGTACAGAAGGCAACTTCTTGATGCTATTCAATCACGCGCCAATTGTTTCTACATTAGCTGTTGGTGAAGTGGTAATCAGTAAACCTGATAATTCGCAGATATCTTATGCAGTTAGCGGTGGGTTCGTTGAAATGAACGACAACGTCATGACCCTTCTTGCAGAGAAAGCAGAAGAAGCATCACTTATTGATGTTGATGAAGCTCGAGCACTGGAAGTAGACGCGAAAGTGAGACTCAAAGACAAAAACAGCAAGGAGATTTATGAGGGGGACTTACTTCAAATGGACGAAGAAGCTCAATACCAGGCAGACAAGGTAGTTGAGGTTGCCTACTACTGGGGCATCCCGTGTGGAAAACTACCTAACGAAGATATTATAGTTCAAGACTTACATGAATTGTGCGCAGACAACATTGGCAATTATAAGCCGAAGCATGGTGTAGCTGGAGTAATTATCGGCAACATCTACGAGAACCCTGAACTGCTCATAGCATGATATACAAACTCACCTTCATCAACGACACTGACTACTGCAACCTTAAGCCCAGTAACATCAAATGTCAGTACCGCGTGACTGTCAAAGCTAAGAACAAGTACGACGCGGCGTGGTCATACCTCACCGACTGGCGTGCCAACACTA
>SKGY01000163.1 GCA_007117235.1 Balneolaceae bacterium | reverse complement strand
TGATTCCACAGGTAAAGATCTGAGTGATTCAAATATACAGGCACATCAAAGTCCTTCAGAACTTTATGAAGCCCCAGAATATGGTCAACGTGAGCATGAGTTAGCAAAATGGCAATAAGCTCATTACCGGACTCATCCAGGTCTTCCCTGAATTGATTGTATTCACTCGGATCAAAGAATCCCGGATCAATCAAAATTGCCTCATTGTTTTTGGTGATCAAAAATGTGTTTTCGGCGAAAGGACCAACTGTATAAGATTGAATATTCATATTTTTTAAATAAAAAAAGGATGCAACGAATTAACATTACATCCTTTAAATTTTTTATAAAAAAGCTTACTTCTTGCCGTAACGCTTGTTAAATCTGTCGATACGGTCGGCTTTTTTCTGAATTTTTTGATCCTTGTTATAAAACGGGTGATTCTTAGAATCTACCTCACTTTTATAAATCCCATCTTTCACGGGCATAGTACTTCTGGTCATAACCTCTGTTCCATCACTCATTATGACTTTAAGCTCTTTATAATCGGGATGAATTCCTTTTTTCATTTTTCTTGCATTGGTTGAATCTTCAATAGAACAGAAAGATACGAGATCGTTCACGCTTTTGCAATCCCGGTTGGTTCCAAAGATTTGGAATATTCATTAAACTTGAATGCAATTACCATTAATTCAATATAAGAGTGCCCCCTTCGAGGGGGGACTTTATTACAGATTCAACTTTAACAGTGAACTCACCTTCATTTAAATCAGTACTGTATCACTTTTTGGGTTTTTCAAACCATCAGAAACAGGTGCTGATGCGCGTCCTCTATCATACTCTTCTAGAGTAAACTCATCTACCGTAATTGCATCAAAACGGGCCTCTTCAGTTTTTTGGACTATATCAGCCTCATCTTTTGTGATGATACCTTTTTCCAGTGCTGTATCAAGCTGCTTTAGTACATGTGCCTTTTTGAGCTCCCCTGCTTTTGTAGCTTTATACAGTTTCTTGTATACAGGAAATGAGTTTTCAATCAGCTCCATAGCGTATTCATATTTACCCAATGCCTCATTTTTATCGGTCGGTATATAGATATCGCTTGTCATTCTATCTCGTGCTTCGCCTCTGGTTTGCATAGCTTGTGCAACTTTTTGACCCAGCTCATCAGAAGGCTTTTTGCCTATTCTGTTTATTCGTGACCAAAGTGCTATAGGCCCTCTAAATACCCAACTCAAACCAGGAACTCTGATTTCTGTGTAGATCTCATCAAATGCAGTTTGAATTCTGTAGAAAGCGTGTTGCATCGCCCATTCAAAATAGATTCTATCCTCTTTTGATTGACCTTCTGCTTCATACCGGCGGAGTGTAGCAGTAGCCAAAAACATCCAGCTCAGAATATCTGCATATCGGCCAGCAAGCTTCTCTTTCATCTTAAGTGCTCCGCCATACGAACCGAGTGCAATGTCAGACATAAATGCAAATGATGCAGACGCCCACGACAGCTTTCTGTAATACTTGGCGGCAGGTCCGCTTACCGGTGACGATGCTAGTCGTCCACGGGTTAAACTTAACATCAGCGCTCTTACCTTATTTTGCACAACGTGACCAATATGCTTCCAGAACGCATCATCAAACTGTGCCGCATCTTTATTCATCAGTGCCTCAATCTCTTTGAGTGCATAGGGATGACTTCGAATTGCTCCCTGACCAAATATCATCAACGTACGGGTTAATATATTTGCTCCTTCCACAGTAATCGCGATTGGCATCGCGATATAGGAGTGCGCAAAAATATTTCGGGGGCCGCGTGAAATTCCGGCTCCTCCAACGATATCCATTGCATCATTCACAATTTCACGTCCAAGCTCAGTAAAGTTATACTTTGCTATGGCAGTAACCACTGCAGGTTTAGCTCCATCATCGAGTGCTCCGCAAATGTATCCACGAGCCGCATCCATCAAATATGTATAACCGCCAATTCTCGCCATTGGCTCTTCAATTCCTTCAAATTTTCCAATGTTGAGTCCAAACTGTTTTCTGATTAACGCATATGCACCAACTGCTCTTGTCGCAGTTCTTGCACCACCGATTGCCTGAGCAGGGAGCGAAATTCCACGGCCTACTGCCAGTGACTCCATCAACATTCTCCATCCGTTTCCGGCTCCTTCAACTCCACCGATAATCGCATCAATAGATACAACCACATCTTTCCCTCTGGTGGGACAGTTATGAAAAGGTACACCTAATGGGTCGTGTCGTAATCCTAATTCTACACCTTCTGTATTACTGGGTACAAGGGCTGCTGTGATTCCAAGGTCTTCCCCTTTTCCAAGAAGGTTGTCAGGGTCCCGCATTTTAAATGCCAGTCCAATTACTGTAGAAATTGCTGCCAGAGTGATATATCTCTTATCCCAGTTTAATTTCAAATAGAGTTTTCCGTCTTTGCCTTTAAACACGTCACCGGTACTTTGCATACCACCGGCATCTGACCCGGCATTTGGTTCTGTGAGAGCGAAGCATGGCATCTCTTCGCCCGTCGCCAATTTCGGCAAATAGTGATCTTTCTGTTCTTGTGTACCATAGTGCATTAATAATTCAGCCGGGCCAAGTGAATTTGGTACCATAACAGTTGTTGCCAGCGGTCCACATCTTGAGGCCAATTTAGCAACAATGGCACTGTGTGCATTAGCTGAAAAACCATACCCACCGTACTCTTTCGGAATGATCAAACCAAAAAATCCTTTCTCCTTCAAGTATGCCCAGGTTGCATCATCAAAATCTTTGTTTTGAAATACCTCCCAGTCAGACACCATAGAACAGAGCTCTTCAACCGGTCCCTCCAAAAATTCTCTCTCCACTTTGGTTAACAGAGGATATTTTTCTTCATTTAATCTTTTCAAGTTTGGCTTACCGGAGAAAAGCTCTCCCTCTACCCAGACAGTACCCGCATCAATTGCTGTTTGTTCAGTTTCAGAAATAGCCGGAAGAATTTTCAGTGCATCCAGTAGCTTCATAATAGGAGCAGATACAACCGTTCTTCTCACTGGCTTTATATTAAATAGTGCCACGAATACGGTATATACTGAAATAAGCCAAACGGGTGCACCAAATCCTGCCAGTGCTACAAAACCTGCCAGTGCCCATATCCATAGATAGGCTCCCGTATAGCTGAGCAGAAGCAAGACAGCAACTACACTGCTCCAAACTGCCCATGGTTCAAATTGATTTAAAAATCCGAATTGTTCTAATAGTGGTTCCATGATAGACTCCAATTATGCCGGTGTTTTTTGGACTAAGAATCCCTGAACAAGATGTTCAACAGCTTGGTTTATAAATTGCTGTGTGGGTATTCTGGTATCCAATCGTTTATTAAGAACTACAGACACAATACCATGTGTTTGAGCCCAAATTGAGTATGCTGAAATCAGCGGGTTGTCAACTTCAAACAGTTCTTTATCCTTTCCCTCGCGTATCACTTTCTCTAAAATCTCATAGGTATCACGGATCTGCTCAAATTTCTCTTTTGGATATTTGGGCATCTCCTCTGCACGAACCATATAGATTATTTCATACTCCTGAGGGTGGTTCAGCGCATATCCGATGTATGCATTAATTATAGATTCAAACTGTTCGACAGGATCATCTCCATCAACAAGAGAGTTTTTCAATGATCTGTTTAGATTATTGATACTCTCCTCTATGAGAGATAAAAGAAGTTCATCTTTATTTTTAAAGTAGAGATAGATACTGGTAGCAGTAACATCAAGGCGTTTGGCAATTTTCCTCATCGAGATATTCCCAAACCCATTTTTAATTAATAGCTCCTTGCTGACATCTAATATTTCTTCGCGTAATGACATTTAACGATAGGTTAACACTGTTAAGTTGTACATTACAATTTATCAATTTTGTACTGAATGTCAATATCTAAACCAAAATAGAGTTGGTCTGATTTATGGAGTGGATAGATGAGAGGTATTAAAAAAGAGCGCTACAAATTACCTCAAAGTGACGAGGACACGAAGTAATCACGATAATTATGTTCTGAGTTTAGAGTAATTCTATTTGTTCATAACTGAAATGCGATATAGCTGATTCTCTTCCCTTTTTGAAGGTGCATCTGCTCATAAAAGGTCTTGATTGACAATTCATCATCGTCCGGTCTCTCTTTATAAACATCATCAACCCGGTCAATAATTTTGCACTGCTCACTTTCTATCACCTCAAGCGTATATGAAAAGAGTTCAGGTGAATCCGTTTTTAGCCGTATGGCTGCCCCCGGTTTCAAAATTTTCTTGTAGATATTGAGAAATTTTGGTGCGGTAAGTCTGTTTGATTCTCTTGACCCGCGCAAAAACGGATCAGGAAAAATAATCCAGATCTCATCGACTTCATTTGGTGCAAAATATTCATCCAGGTGATCGATGAACATTCTGATGAAGTGTGTATTTGTGAGTGATTCATCAATGGCAACCTTTGCTCCACTCCAAATCCTCCACCCCTTCTTGTCTATTCCGATAAAGTTTTTATCCGGATATTTTCTGGCAAGATTTACAGTGTATTCGGCTTTACCACAGGCCAGCTCAAGAACGATTGGGTTTTTATTCTTAAAAATCTCACTATTCCACTTTCCCTTAGGTTTCTCTCGGTTTTCTTCTTGAAAGTCAGTGTATTCAAACACGTTCTCAAAACGTGCTACATCATCGAACTTTTTCTGTTTATTCTTGGCCATATCAATGCTGTGCTTCCTCTTTTAAATTCAGCCGAGAATATAAGAATTCATTACCCAAGAATGGGAAGTTTTAAGGGGCCAAACGCTGGCGATTCCATTTTCCTGAAGAAAGCTGATAGTAGATGCGGTCATGCAATCTGCCGGGTCTGCCCTGCCAAAATTCAATTTCCTGAAGGTAAATTTTGAATCCTCCCCAATGTTCAGGTTTTGGAATTTTTTTTCCTTCAAATTTTTTA
>SKGY01000175.1 GCA_007117235.1 Balneolaceae bacterium | reverse complement strand
ATCAGAGATAGGACCGTAAGCATCAACAGCCAGCTGGATACCGGTGTTTGAAAGCATCCCGACAGCTGCAATAGCAATCCCATACAGACCTGCAAAGTGGTATGCACCAAGAATTGCAACAGCAATAATTATAATTGGAATTGCTGTAGAAATCATACCTACACCAACACCGGCAATAATGTTTGTTGCAGAACCTGTAACAGACTGCTTTACGATTGACCAAACCGGCTTTGTATTTGTACCAGTATAGTGTTCTGTAATTAAACCGATCAATAAGCCAGCCGCCAGACCAAAGATGGTAGCCCAGAATACTCCCATCGCAGTGTAGGTAACTCCACCAAACTCCCATGAACCGGGAAGCATCCAGTTAATGATAAAGTATGACGCAATCAACATAATGATCGCTGATACAAACTCACCAATGTTTAATGCTTTCTGAGGATTCCCACCCTCTTTCACTTTCACAAAATATGTACCGATGATAGAAGTGATGATTCCAACACTTGCGAGTACCAATGGTAAAAGAACGGCATTAAGTCCGCCAAATTCATTTCCGGTCTCATAACCGGCAAGTCCCATAAAAGCAGCACCAAGTACCATTGTACCAATAATTGAACCTACATATGATTCAAAAAGGTCAGCACCCATTCCGGCAACATCGCCTACATTATCACCAACGTTATCTGCAATTGTTGCAGGGTTTAACGGATGATCTTCCGGAATTCCGGCCTCAACTTTACCTACAAGGTCAGCTCCAACGTCGGCAGCTTTGGTATAAATTCCTCCACCTACACGAGCAAAAAGCGCGATAGATGATGCTCCAAATGAAAAGCTTGTAATTACAGTAAGTACCTGCTGGATATTATTTACTTCGGTTCCAAACATATTGGTGTAAAGAAGAAATAGAAGTCCCAGACCAAGTACACCAAGACCTACCACACCTAAACCCATTACAGAGCCACCGTTAAACGCAACATTCAGACCTTCAGCAAGGCTTGTTCTGGCTGCATTTGTAGTTCGAACGTTTGCTTTAGTAGCAACTCGCATCCCGATAAATCCTGCAAGTCCTGAGCATAAAGCACCAACGATAAAGGAAACCGAAACTAGCCAAGATGAGTTTTCAGCAGTAGCTCCCTGAATACCTAATAGAATTGCGACTATGATCACAAACACACTGAGCACCCGATACTCTGCCTTTAAAAAGGCCATAGCACCTTTTGCGATGTGTTGACTAATCCGATCCATTTTTTCAGTTCCTACTTCCTGTTTTGCAACCCATTTAGCCCGTATATAGGTAAACAAGAGTGCCAGTAAACCGGCCACCGGAATAAGGTATATAATTGTTTTTACCATGATTATTATTTGAATTATTGTTAGCGGTTATTTACGCTTTGTAGTTAGTTATATTCATTCATTGCTATGTCAATTCCACCACGAAGAAACGCCAAAATTGCATCTGATGCAAGGTCAATCACCTTATCAATTTCTTCTCTTTGTATCTTTGAAAATGGCTCAAGCACATAGTCTGCCTGTCGGCCTTTTGAAAAGTCTCTTCCTATCCCAATTCGCAACCTTGCAAAATCTTTAGTCTGTAATTTATCTATGATATCAGATATTCCGTTATGACCACCGGCACTTCCTCCAGGACGCAACCTTATTTGACCCGGCTCCAGGTTTATGTCGTCATAGCAGACCAATATTTCAGATTTATCAAATCCGGTTTCTGCCAGTGATTTTGTGATTGCTTTACCGCTTTTGTTCATATACGTGGTGGGCTTGATAAGAACAACGGTTTGTCCCTTAAAACGGCCTTCACCTTTTCGGTAAAGGCCGTTATCGGGGTCAAAAGAGATGGAAAGTTTCTCTGCGAGATTATCTAAAACCTCGAAGCCTACATTATGGCGCGTACCATTATATTCAGAACCGGGATTTCCCAGACCGACAATAAGTGCCATATTGCGAGGCTTATTTTATTCTTCTTTGGCTTCTTTGGACTCTTCGCCCTCGGCTGCTTCAGCCTCCGCAGCTCCTTCTTCGCCTTCTGCTACTTCACCTTCCGCTTCTTCACCTTCGAGCAGTTCTTCTTCATCAGGCTCAATAGCTGTTGTAAACAGAGCTTCAGATTTAGGAGGAGCAACAGTTACAATTGTTCGTCTCGGATCGTCAAGAGGATCAATTCCTTCCATATCGAGCTCACTCACATGAAGTGAATCACCAATATCAAGGTCAGAAACGTCCAGTTCAAATTGTGCAGGAATAATTTCCGGCATCACTTTAATCCGTACAATTCGAAGCGTTTGGAAAATACGGCCACCACCATCAATTACACCACGTGGTGTTCCGTTCAGGCGAACCGGAATTTTCAGTTTTACAGGAGTTTTCGGATCGAGCACATAAAAATCTGCATGTAATGGACGATCTGTAACCGGATCGAACTCTACATTTTTCAGCAGTGTATTGTAGGTTGTGCCATTAACACTCAACTCTTGAAGTTTTGTCTCACTGGATGAAAGAATTTTTTCAATATCAGATTCGAGTACTGAAAAATGTACATTTTCTTTCACTTTGGGTCCGTAAAGAACCGCAGGTACTCTTAATTCTTTTCTAAGGCTATCAGCTGATTTAGCACCAGCCTCTCTGCTTTCTCCTTCCAGTTTGTAAATATCCGGTTTCTTCATTGTTATTCAGTTATTGATTAATCATCAAAAAGTGCACTAATCGTTTCATTTGTATGAATACGCTGTATTGCCTCGGCAAATATGCCGGCAACACTTAATACTTTTATTTTATCAGATGGTTTACGCAACGGAACAGTGTCTGTAACCAACAGCTCATCAATCGGTGAATCTTCAATTCGTTGATAAGCGGGCCCTGACAGTATCGGGTGCGTACATGTTGTGATAATGTTTAAAGCTCCACGCTCTTTTAAAGCAACGGCAGCATTCGTAATTGTACCGGCTGTATCGATCAAATCATCAACAATCAGTACGTTTTTATTTTTCACTTCACCGATAATGTTCATCACCTCAGCAACATTTTGCTTGGGTCTTCTTTTATCGATAAACGCCAGAGTTGCACCCAACTTCTTGGAATACGATCTGGCCATTTTCAAGCTTCCCACATCGGGTGCTACCACAACCAGATTTTCAATTGGGTTCTCTGTAAAGTGTTCAATAAAAATTCTGCTCGCATATAAATGGTCGAGCGGTATATCAAAAAATCCCTGTATCTGAGACGCATGCAAATCCATCGTCAGAATCCTGTCAGCACCAGCCTCAACTAAAATGTTTGCCATCAGCTTTGAAGCGATAGAAACCCTGGGTTGATCCTTCCTGTCCTGCCGTGCATATCCGAAGTAAGGAATCACTGCTGTCACTCTTTTTACCGATGCGCGTTTTGCAGCATCTAGTAATAAAAGCAGCTCAATTATATTATCGCCCGGTGGCGGTGTTGACTGAATAATAAAAATGTCTTCACCACGAATGCTCTGCTCATATTTAGCATAGAGCTCACCATCAGAAAATGATTTTATCGTCACCTCTCCTAAATCAGTTCCGTAACTTTCGGCGATTGCCCGCGAAAGCGCAAGATTACTTCGACCAGCAAATATTGCTAATGGCGTATCCAAAAAACTGCTTGATTGAGTGGTGATTGAAAGTAAAAAAGGAATACCACGTCGGCATCCTTCTTTATACGTTGCCCGGGGAGGATTCGAACCCCCACTGACTGGACCAAAACCAGCTGTCCTGCCATTAGACGACCGGGCAATTTCATTAAATTGACAGACACCAAAGATAGAGACTTAGTGAAAAGCAGTCAAGAACGAATTGCACTTTTAAACACATCACATCTATGACATTCTTTTCTTAAACAATACCGCTTGTATTGATGAGCAAGACCTAGCTTAGTTACCCCTTTGTGAAGATCATAACCGACGTCTTTAAAAGGTTTTAGTATCTTTTGAGGCACTCCAAAATGATCGGTTTTCCAAATTTCGAAAGACGTTTTCATCAATTTGTTAGAGTGAAACAGCGACCCCAGATAATAGATTGCCGGTAAAAATACAGTTGCCTCTAATATTTGAGAGCGCTGTTTGCCAGCCTTGTACTCTCTTGACACTTTTTTCTCGATTTCACTCCAACTTGCGACACCCATTTTCAGAAACTCTCTTATGCATATTGATTCAATAGCATAATGATATGCAGCTGCCTGCTTCACTCTTACTTCAGGTGAGTTTAGTGGACGCACCCCTCCTTTCATCCACTCTATTTTATTGTCTCTAAATGCAGAATCATACACACATGAAATAAATGCTTCTTCGCCCAGGTGCATATTATCTATATCGGACACTGCATCGAATAGTTGCTGCATAGGTGTACGGTTAGAAGGAATACCTAAGGTATCATACATCTGTTTTATGAGGCTATGTTTCCACGCTAGTGAGGGGGTGAGTTGAGGGTTGTAATGATCATTCAGCTCACTCACTTTATATTCAAAATACTCCCTGTGCGCTTTTTCAACCTGCTTTTCAAATGCTGTCTGATTAATGAATGACACATGACCACCACAGGGCAGTACTTCATTCGATTTACGAGCAAGTAAGTTGTTCAGATTCTTATTTAGAAATCGTTTTAAAAAAACTGTTTTCGGTGAATCTCCTGAATGGGTGTATACTCTATAATCAGGATTTTCTAAAACAACATGCAGTATTACACCATTATAAAGAGCATCCCTTTCGTGATGATGAGCGTTCCAGTCTTTGGCATCCACATGAATTTCTATAGACCCATACCACTCCATATCGTCTATTATGAGATGGGCATTTAGAAAGTCGGGGCCATCACCACCATTTTTTGTACCCTGATTCACAATTTTTACGGGCTCACCATCGGTAGTTTCTAAAGTTTGTACGTCAAACTCTAATTTTTCCCAAATCCACTGGATTAAATTTTCCTGATATCTGT
>SKGY01000066.1 GCA_007117235.1 Balneolaceae bacterium | reverse complement strand
CCGGTTATAAAAAGAATGCGATATAACATGATGAAGTATGGTTTTGTGAATTACACACAAAACATAAGAAAAAGAGAGGATATTGTGATTTTATAAGCGTTGATTCAAAACAAACGACAATACACAACCGGGTAACGTCCAATTTTTGAGCCTGAGTTCGATTATAAATCAGGATGAAAAAATAAGTTGGGAGATGCTGACCTCCGTTTGTCTTCCGGAGATTCAGCGCAGGCAGGTCAGCATGACGCTATTTACCCTGTTCCCTGCTGCGTGCTTTTTGCAGTCCCGACAGATTCGGGTGAGGGGATTATCATGACCTTTACTTGATAAGGTGATGTCTCGATTCCGCTCACTGTATCGCATCTCTCGTCATGACATCGGTGGTGGGTGGAGTGGCGGCGCGTTTAATATTCGGATTTTAATTCTAAACTTTCCTGCGCCGCCCGGGTAGTATTTAACTGCATTTGTCATCTCGACCGGAGCGTAAGCGAAGTGGAGAGATCACCAAAGCATCATTTTCATACAAAACACGCTGCCGCCGCTTTTGATGAATTCGTAGGTGCTGTATTCGTGAACGGAGAATTTAGCGTCGCGCAATTTTTGATTCACATCCGTGCACCCCTGTTGAATAAGAACGTTTTTTCCGTCTGGACAAGTAGCATTCACGGCAAACATTTTTTCAGCTTCGTAGGATGTCGCCTCGATCACGTTTTCAAACATGTGGTTGATCAGTTCGAGTCCATTTTCGGTAAATGCATCGGGGTAGATCAGAACATTCTTCTCATTCAGCACACAGAAACAGGTGTCGAGATGGTAGTATTTATCATCAACCAATTCGAGTGCGATAATCGGTGTATCAAGCATTTCTGAAATTTGTTCATAAGCAGAAATTGAAGAGCGAAAACCGTAACCACCCCAAAGCAGCTTTCGTTTAAAGTGCCATATGGCGTCTCCCATGCCCTCAAAATCGTTCACTTTAGAGCTGTCGAGATGCAGAATCTCATAGCCCCGGGTTTTATACCAGGTCTCTATCACTTCAACCTCTTTTTTCCGCTGAGGCGCATGCATAATGCTCATAATCACCTTTTTGGTACCATCACTATCTATGAACGGCAAACTCTGATTGGCGCAAAAAACCATGTCCGGCAATCCTTTTACGCCATCTATCACATGCACATCAAACCCAAGCTCTTCAAATCCGTCTTGCAGATGATCCCACTCATTTTGTGCCTGCATTTTATCAACCTGGCCAATTTGATTCTTCATGTGTGGATTAATCACATACTCCACATCAAAGTAGGTCGGTTTAACCATCATCACATTTGAGGGGGCCGGCATTGAAGGGATATCAGTTAAGCTGAAATCGATCTGAGAAGCTGAAGTATATATTTTTGTCATGACTGGGTTGTTTATTCGCAATTTTTAAGGACATCACATCCTGAGAGAGAAGGACACTTTTTATAAAGGAATGTAAGGGTAAAAAAATTGTGATCATCCACCAAATTTTCCGGAAACAAACATGGTATTTCTGTTTTGAGGAGATCCTGGATTTTGCTCGTACTGAGAAAAGGGAAGAGAAGTGGGTTTTGTATGAACAGAAATACCATGTTTTTAGCTTAACTTCCTCTCTATAGTCATTCTGACGCAGGTCAGAATCTCCCATTGTTGTTCAGGGTAAGAGCACAGAATCGTGCTATTAAACACGTTAGGAGATGCTGAACTAAACCTGCCCTCTGAAACCTCAGTAAAGGCGGGTTCAGCATGACGATAAGAGTCATCCTGACGAAGGTCAGGATCTCCTAACTCCGTAACGAAATGGGAGATGCTGATCGCCATCAGCATGACACACTCTGCGCCCTGAACCTTGCGCCTTGAACCTGAAAAGAGTAGGTTTTGATATGATTCTAAATTCAGACATTATCAATCAGCTTGCCCCTCTTGAAATGAAAGCCCGGAATATTGTGGAGGGTTTTATTTCCGGCCTGCATCGCAGTCCCTTTCATGGTTTTAGCGTAGAATTTGCAGAGCATAAACCCTATAACCAGGGCGATGATTTCAAGCATATCGACTGGAAAGTGTATGGCAAAACGGAGCGTTTTTATGTGAAGAGGTACGAGGCCGAAACCAACCTGCGCGCTCATGTGGTTTTGGATATCAGCAGCTCAATGTATTTCAAGCATTTTGCCGAGTGGAGTAAACTTCGTTACGCCATCCACCTCGCTTCATCACTGATGTATCTGCTGAACCGACAGCGCGATGCCACAGGACTTGTACTTTTCGACGAAAAAGTAAGAGCAGAATTTCCGGCAAAATCATCATACAACCACTTGAGACTTCTCTATTCACAACTTGAAGAGCAACTGGTTGAGGAGCAGAAAAAGTCTGAATTGAGGAGACAATCTGCATCTGCTGATGCTCTTCATCAACTCGCTGAAAACCTCAAAAAGAGAAGCCTGGTGATTATTCTTACGGATCTATTTGAAAATGCCAATGATCATGATGCACTGTTGTCATCTTTACGACATCTTCGCCATCAAAAACATGAAGTGCTTCTTTTTAATATTCTGGAGCACAGAAGTGAACGTGAACTCGATTTCCCCGACGGAAAGTTTCTGTTTGAGGATATGGAGTCAGGATCTGAGCTGGAAGTAGTTCCAGCTCAAGTAAAGGATGATTATCAAAAGAAAGTGAAGGAGTACACTGAACGGTTTAGAATTGCCTGTAATGAGGCAAAAGTGGATTTCGAAGAGATTGATACACAAAGCCCGTTCGATCTTGCACTCCTGGCGTATCTGAATAAGAGGAAGAAACTCAGGTAACCCGGATTTTCTTGGTTCCTAAATCAGGACACCTATAGCCAGATCCATAGTTTTGTTTAGTCACTCTTATTATTATTGCCAAACGTTTCTCTTGTTCTTTTGGCTTGACCCAAAAGAACCAAAAGGTCAAGGCAGTGAATTCCCGAGGCATTTGCACCGCCTTCGCAGAACGAATCCAAGGCCCCGCCTTGATGGCGTCATCACCATGGCTAATTCACATCCTGCGTGGCTTAGGATTCGTAAAGCACTGCTTCAGCTTGCAAACCGGGAATTCAAGGCCGATAGAATTTATTAGATTTACAATCTGTCCATTCACATTTTGGGGTCAATATTTTTTTGGAATACCCTAAGACTCCTTTTTAAACTCGTGTCCAATGGTTATCGATATCAAAATACTTAGATATAAAAAGTATGGATGACAGGCTTTCATATCTGAATAAGCGAAAGAAACTCAGGTAACCTTTATTCTTCTTAGAATTTTATTGAGCAGTGTTGAGTTGAACCTCTTCACGTAGATCGCCAATATTTCTGAACCGCCGATGTATATCTCCTCCTTTTTCTTGGCCAGTTGAGGAATCAGTTTCTTCGCAAACTCTTCAGGCGGCAGGGCACTTTTTTGGGCACTCTCCATCTTGTCATACTTTTTGCCATCAGCCGTAAGTGCGTTTACGGTTACATCTGTTTTAACAAATCCCGGGCAGACCAAAGATACATCGATGTTGTGTTCGTACACTTCATGGCGGAGGCAGTCGAACCATCCGTGAAGGGCATGCTTTGATGCCGCGTAAGTAGATCTGTACTTAGTGCCTATCTTGCCCATCACACTGCTGATTACAACGATATGTCCCGATTTTTGCTCAATGAATCCGGGAAGTACAGCCTTTGTAAGTGCCACCGTGCCAAAGAAATTGACCTCCATTATTTTTCGGATTGTGTCAAGCTTGGCATCCACGGCATAGGCACGCTGACTAATACCTCCATTGTTGATCAGCATATCAAGGCTACCGAAAAGTTCTTTGGCTTCTGCTGTCTTTTGTTCCATAGTGTCGGTTTCAGCAAGATCAAGTGGTAAAATCCTTACTGTTTCGTCACTATTTTCACACGCTTCCTTTACCCGCTCAAGCTCTTCAACCCGCCTTGATGAAAGAATTAAGTGTGCTCCTTTTTTGTTAAATTCGTACGCAAGTGCTTCGCCAATTCCTGATGAGGCTCCCGTAATCCAAATAACTTTTTTCTGAATATTCATGACTAAGTTAAGTTCTTGTAATCAGCCAAATATAGTTTTTTAACACCCATTTATAAACGAATCAATCAAATTCATTACAAAATGTCTGAGATGATTGATTTATCAACCTATTTTCGATCATTGAGTTAATTATGATTCCTAAACACACCATTTTGCTTGTTGAGGATGAAGTTGAGCCGGCAGAAATGCTCGCTAATTTTTTGGAAATGAACGATTACAATGTGCTGATGGCCCATGATGGGCGAAAGGCACTACAGATAATTGACGAACAGGCAGGGGAAATCCATCTAGCAGTGCTTGATATCATGGTTCCCCATGTGAACGGAAAGGAGATATGCCGTGCAATCAGAAAGCACCCTGTACTCAGTGATATTCCCGTGATCTTTCTGACTGCTAAAGATAAGGAGAAGGACGAAATTGAAGGTCTGGAGCTGGGAGCTGATGACTACATCTCAAAGCCGGCGAGCCTTAAACTTGTTAAAACACACATTGAATCACTTCTGAGGCGACAACAGCCCCAAACCAGTAAATGGATTCAGTATGGTGACTTATATCTGGACACCACAGGAAAAGATCTCTATAACAAAAATAAACGAGTTGATCTCACATCTACAGAGTACTCACTGATTGAGCTGTTTTTCCAGAACCCAAAACGTGTATATACACGTCAGGAAATTCTTGAGCACATTGGTGGTGATGATCGATTTGTGTTCGATCGCACTGTAGATGTTCATGTAAAAAATCTAAGGCTGAAACTTAGTGAAGCTTCTGAGCTGATTAAAACTTACCGGGGCATGGGCTATGGGATGAACCGGGATATCATTACACCATGAGCATTCGGGCAAAACTTGCGTGGACCTTTATTCTTCTGCTGATTTTTGGAATCACAGCCATCAGCAGCTATTCCATTCTGT
>SKGY01000002.1 GCA_007117235.1 Balneolaceae bacterium | reverse complement strand
TTGGGGTCTGAAAGTTGCAATCAATCGAAATGGGAATTTTCTTGAAACGTCCCATCCTTCCGGTAAAACGTTATGAAGCTCACCTTTTCTGAAGCTGCGTTTGATGGATATCTTACCATCTGCTGCGATGTAGCTGTTCCTAAATAAAATTGGAGCAATAGCCGAAAAAGAGAGGTATCCGATGTCGCTTCTCTCAATATCATTAAAAAGGATCAGATCCCGGCATAAACTCTCTGAGTCGTGGCAAATTGCTATGATTTCATCTTCACTGAGATGGTGAAGAAGATGATTGGAAATAACAATGTCATAAGTCAAACCCTCATCTTTGAGCTGATTTGAAGTGACCGCTTTGAAATCAACATCATCAGGCCATTCAAGCGTTGACAGATAATCTATAGATCGTTGATCAGGATCTATTCCTGTAAAGCAGACATTCAACCCATCCTTTTTAGTTCTTTCGATCAGATATTTGATTACATCACCACCACCACAGCCAATATCCAAAATGGATGATTCACCTGACTTTTTTTCAACTAAAATTGGCTTGATGTAATCATCGTAAAGTGCTCCCCATCCCGATAATAATCTGTTGATAGTAGAAAATTGACGATAGGTCTGATTTAAAAGTTCAGGGTCGCAGTCGGGACTATCCATCCACTCTTTAATATGCACATCACGGTTTTGAAGGAATAGAGGCATAGGGACGGATGATGAGTTACAGAAATTACATTTTAGTTAGCAGTGCAGACTCAAGCGTGAGACCAGGGCCAAATGCCATTGCCAATGTTTTGCCAGAGGTCTGATTTTTTGAATCACTTAATAACTCTTTCAAAACAAATAATACTGTTGCGCTGCTCATATTTCCATAATCAGAAAGCACATTTCTGGAAGAGGCCAAGGCGCTTTCAGGTATTGAAAGTGTTGAAACTACTTTATCCAGTATGGCTCTTCCACCAGGATGAACAGCCCAATGATCAATTTCTTCTATTGAGAGGTTGAACTGTTTCAATACCGGGCTTAAAAACGGCTGGAGCCCTTCCCCCAAAAGTTCTGGAATGTATGTAGAGAGAATCATATTAAACCCCTGGTCGCCAATAGTCCAGGCCATATCTTTCTCTCCCTTTTCTGTAATTGCTGAAGCAAACCCATCAATTTTATAAGATGATTTTTTTGGGTCTCTGTTGCTGACTATTGCCCCTGCGCCACCATCGGCAAAAACGGATGTTGAAAGTAGATTGTCCATCTTGGAATCTGCCTGAAAATGAAGTGTACATAGCTCAACGCTAACTATCATCACAGTTGCATTTTGATTGGCATTGCAGATTTGATTGGCCAGTTTCAGTGCTGGAATGGCTGCATAGCATCCCATAAAACCCAGATGGTATCGTTCGGTGCTTGACTTCAACCCCAATGCGTTGATGATGTCATAATCGGGTCCCGGCGCATAAAAACCTGTGCATGAGACTGTAACGATGTGGGTAATATCTTCAGGAGAAAATTCTGAATCGTTAATTAAGTTTTTTGCGACTTGAACAAAAAGCTCTCTTCCTTTGGATATGTAGATTTCATTTCTACTTTTTGTGCCCGGAGTTGCACCCTGACCATTAAAAAAAAGAGTGTGATTTTCAGTATGCCTGAAATCTTCAACGGCTGAATATCTGGTCTCTATTCCGGACTTTGCATAGAGATGATGAATAATTCGCTTGTCTCTTTCGCTGCCGGGTACAATCTCTTTCATGTGATCTCTCAACTCACACTGTGAGTATTTGAATTCGGGCAGGGCGGTAGAAATTTGATGTATAAATGCAGACATGGCAGTGCGGCTTAAGTTTTGAACACTACTTAATTAAGATAAATAATTCGCAGTTCGTTCAAACAAATGCTTACAAAAACCCTACATATCGGTTCTGCAGAAATTAAGAATCAGTATTGTGTTGCAGAGACTTAGTTTTAATGAAGAATCGAACGTTATGAAGTATTCCTGCAACGGTGAGTCCCGAAATTAATCCCATCCATAAACCCGGTGCACCGTAATCTGCAACAAAACCAAGATAGTACGCAACTGGAATACCCACCAACCAATAGGCTACCAAATTTACATACATAGGAACTTTGGTATCTTTGAGACCACGTAAAGCACCAAAACCGCTAACCTGAAGCCCGTCTGAAAGTTGAAAAATTGCTGCCATAAATAGAAGTTGAACGGCAACGGCTATAACATCGGCATCATCGGTATAGATACTGCTGATTTTTTCAGGGAAGAGAAAGATGAACAGGGCAGATAACATCATTAATACACTAGCCACCCCAACGCCAACAAATCCGCGAAATCGTGCTTCTTTTGGTTTTTTTCTTCCTATGGATTGACCCACTCTGGCAGAAATAGCTACCGAAAGGCCAAATGGAATCATAAACATCATTGAAGCAAAGTTTATAGCTATCTGATGACCGGCAATTGCTAACGTACTTATTGTACTTACCAAAAGGCTCACCACTGCAAACATCGACACTTCCATGGTTGTACTAATCCCTATGGGAACTCCAATTCTAAGCAGCTCGAATAGATACACTTTTTCCGGCCATCTGAATTTTCCGAAAATGTCGAATCGCTTGTAGGCGTCGAAATCAACGGTAAACCAAAGCATTGCCACAAACATCACAAAGAATACGATAGCCGACGCATAGCCTGTACCTACCGCGCCTAGCTGGGGGAAACCAAGTTTACCAAACATCAACACGTAGTTTGCCGGTATATTAACCAACAAACCAATGCCCGCAATGTACATGGCAGGACGAGTTACGCTGAGTCCCTCGCTGAAATATCTTAGCGCTCCAAATGCGTAAGCCGGAAAAATACCCCATGCAATTGCTTTCAAATAGCCACTGGCGATTGGGATGATCTCTTCGGTAACGCCAATCAGAGGAAATGCAAAATCGAGGTGTCTGAGTAGAAAAAAACTTGGGATGGCAAGTATTTGACTGAGCCAAAGTACCTGCCGGGCATTTTTCCCAATCTGTTTAAATTTTCTTGATCCCACGTTCTGTGCAACAATTGGGGTTACAGCCATCATACAACCAAGACAGAAAACAATAAATGGAAGAAGAATGCTCGAACCCACCGCAATAGCGGCAAGATCCTCAGGTGATAATCTGCCCGCCATTACCGTATCAACAAAGCTCATGCTCATCTGCAGGAGTTGAGCAATTATTACAGGAATGCCAACCTTAAGAAGAGTAGAGACCTCCTTGAAAATATCGGTTTTATATGTCGTCTGATTTGTATCCATCGGCTATAGTGGCAAGATGGTACGGAGAAATTAGGGAAGTATGAATTACGAATTGAACAGTTAGTTAACTGATGAGGGGTAACTGAACATAAAAAGTCGTATTCCTTTCCGGGCTTGATTCAAACCAGATGTCTCCTTGATGAGCGATTACAATTCGTTTTGTAATTGCAAGCCCCAGACCCGTCCCACTTGATTTGGTTGAAAAATTTGGAACAAAAATTCTCTCTTTATCTGCATCTGAAATGCCTTTCCCGTAATCAGAAATTGACATCACAGCACTGTTTTTAGATATACTAAGTGATACATCTATGATAGCAGTTTGGGATGTACTGGCTTCAATTCCATTTTTAATCAGATTTATTAGCACTCTTCTTAATTCATCTTCAACACCTAATACCATAATGGATTTCTTCGAAGGGTGCAGACGAATTTCAACAGAATCATTATTGGCATATAGATCTGCTACAGATGTAATAAGCTTATTCAGATCAACCGGACTTCGTGATTCCTGAACGGGTTTTGCAAACTTTGAGAAGTCAGATGCAATCTTATTGAGCGATTCAATCTGTTCAATAATATTTGCAGCCGTTCTTTCAATAATCGGTTTCAGCTCCATCACATTTTCAGGATTTTCTTTAAGCTGCCTTTGTAGGTGTTGGAGATTGAGCTTCATCGGTGTCAATGGATTTTTAATCTCGTGAGCAACCTGTTGCGCCATCTCTTTCCATGCAGCTTCTCGTTCAGCGCTAATCAATTCTTTTTGAGCAACATCAAGCCTCTGAACCATTTCGTTATATGCTTTTGCCAAAGATCCAATTTCATCATCACTGGTAACATCCACCATATTTTGAGAACCGCCACGTGTAATTTTTGTCAAACCGGCCTGAATTATTCTCAAGGGCTTTGTAAGCTGATTGGAAAACAGAACAGTTCCAAAGATGAACAATCCAAAAATTGCCAGATAAACACCAAACAGATAGCTTGTCGTATTTAACAGCTGCTCCCTGTAAACAGGGGATTGAACAAATGTTGGTATTGCAATTGTAGCGATAGGCTCATTACTGCTGTTTAATAACGCCCGATATCCAATTAAAAGCTCTTCATTCCCAATTTTGGCCTCGCTAATAAAGTGCCTTCTTTGCCTGTTATACAAAAAATCATAAACAGTGTACGGCATTGAGCGCGGCATTAAGTGCTCCTGAAAAATCTGAGGGGTAGTAGAATCAATTACGTTAGGTCCGGCATACAGTATTGCATCAACATTAATTGCTCCGGCAAACTCGTTAAGTCTGCTATAGTAATCAGGTGACCCAAGATTGTCGATGTCGCTTCTGAGCGATTCACTTAAGCTGTTTAATTTTATAATTAAATCACGCTCTACATTTTTTTCATTTTGATAACCCACAGCTATTTGAGTAACAATAATCAAGCCGGTAAGAAAAAGAATTGTGGCTAATGTTAACCCATCCAACAGCCGATGCTTGAATTTTCTGCTCTGACCAAATAAGCTAAACAGATCTCTGCCTGTCATAGACAATATTGCAAACACAAAAAGCCCAAAATATACGTTGATAATCAACATCCTGAAAAAAGAGAATAGATGATGGTTAAAGCCAGGAATTGGCGTACTCGCTTTGATAACCCGACGGTCACCGTGTTTCAAAAGTACCTCCCTGAAAGAGCCTTGACTTGTAATATTCGTTATGAAAGCAATGGAGTCT
>SKGY01000100.1 GCA_007117235.1 Balneolaceae bacterium | reverse complement strand
TTCTTCATCTGAAATTACCACTTCTATTTTGTCAGTATGTTTTTCCACAGATAATTGAACCGGTGAGTTTTGGTCCGGATTGTGTCTGACCATGTTCATGAACAGTTCTTCCACGGATAATTCAATTTCTGACCTTGTTTTTTCGTCCAAAGAGTTGACTGCCCAAAACTCCTCCAAAAAGCTGAAAATATTTTGAAGCTCATTTCTGTCTTTTTTAAATCCATCTCTGCTCTTCATTCACCAAGGCATATTTAGATAATCCCCTAAACTACTACTATACATGTAAGCGTTACTCTGCCCTCACTTCATGCATCTTTTTTCACTTCTCTTATACTTCAACTTCCCTAAAATTTTTGTTAATCTCTCATACCTCATATCTATTGATTAACCATCTTAATATATACATTTACATTTTATTTACAATTGACAGCATAAGATGATTAATAACTTATGCTTACTGCATGGAATTGACGACTATCACTAGCAGATCTTTCTAGTTGAGCCAGCTAGAGACTTTAATTTTGCAGTAAATAGGAATGGAAAAAACAGGAAATCTAATCGCAAAGCGCCCTGAGGGCGTCTAAATCTTCTGCTGTCGGTTGCAATAATGGAAATCTCTCTTGCTCTCCCATCCGGCTATACATTATAGATTTTGGATTTGATACATGATTCAAACCCAGGGCGTGACCAAGTTCATGAGCAAGAATTAAGGTAAGCTCGTTTTTACTCATAAATGTATTAACTGTAATTACACCACCTGTTCCAATACGTTGAAATGTAGCTTTAGTGAATCTACTTTCCCCGGAATACGCCTTATTGTACTCGTCAATTAATCTATTGCTCTCTTCAACTCTTCTATTCAGTTGCTCTAACTCCCGATTTATTTCTAATGCGATCCGATCCAATTCCCGTCTTTCATTTAGAACACGCTGCTGCATCGATTCAACACTCCTCTTTCTCTCCTCAAAAACGGTAACATCATTCTCTGAGAATCCGCCTGCTTCATTTTTACTGCTAACCCATTCATTAAGCCTGTTCAGCTCTGTTGTTGTTTGTTCGGCAAGCTGTACATATGCGGCAGATCGCTGTTCAAACCGATCTCTTTTTTGATCGAAAGCACGCTGCATCTGTGTTAATAGAGTTTGTTCTGAATTTATTCTCTCCCTGAATCGCATTTCGCCATCAACATTTTGCTGACGATCATCATATACAAAATTCACGGTGATCATAGAATTTTCAGATGATACCGCAACTGTAGTTCCCAGTGCATCTGACCATAATTGAGCAGCATTCGTCATCGCATCTGCAACTTCTGATTTATTCAAACCAAAGCGATTATCTATGTGCCCGATCGAATAAGTGAATGGTTCATTGCATGGGAAATGGTTTAGCGTTGCTCCGGCTCCATGGTATTCATAAGTGTAAAAATAGTAGCCGGCGGTTGTGCCTACCACAAATAGAAGAATAAATTTTATCCAGTTGCTATAACTCATGCATTTAGTAATCGAATTTCCATCTCAAGTCAACACCTTCTCTAGAGTCATCACCCTGTAACAATATCAGCTCAAGGTTGTCAGTAAGCATGTATTCAATCAAAAACAGTGTTTTAGGCCGGGTGCTGTTGATTTCGTTTAATATCGCAAAAAAAGTTCTTCTGTTAAGATACCAGCCTGTAGTAATTGAAGTTGTGCTGTTTGAACCGGATCTCGAGTTGTCGATTTGAACCACGTCGATGCCAAGGCGTTGTGACGCAATCATCTCAACGCGGTCAAGCAGTACATCAAGGGCAAAATCTGTAGCAGATGGCCCGCCACCTGACCCAGCCACAACCTGTTCCCACGATTCAAGCTCATAGAATGGCTTCCCAAATAGTGTATAGCTGATTATATCCTGAAGCTCGAGCTGGGGTTCACTCTCAAACCTGAAATCGGGCGACTGAACAGTACCTTCAATCACATAAAATATTCTTACATCACTTTGTGCCTGCGGTGGTTCAAATCGGGTTCGTACATTCAATTCAGGGTTGTCTATTGGGCCAAAGAATGAGATTAATGCTTCATCAAGAACAAAATTTTTGCCCAGCGGCCTGGCGTATCCTCGAACACCCTCAACTGAGCCAAACATCTGAAGCTCTCCATAAGACTCTTTCAGGAGATCTACATCACCGCCAAGCTCAATTTCCATATCCAGAAATTGACGATTTCTTATAAAGAATTGTCTTGTGAACTGGACATTCATTTCAATGGCCATTGCGTCATAAAAATCGATTGGTTCCGGTTCTTCTTCATCATCAAGCTGTACATCTTCAATTGCCCGTTCACCAAAATTTTGCAGGTTAACAAATCCATTTAAAAATGTAAGATTTCCATTTAACCTGGGTTCAAGAAATGTACCTCTCAGTCCGGCAGACAAATCTACAGTAGCATTATAATCTGATGTATTTGCAGCTCTGAATTGGTTGCCCCTGATATCCAGCTCGATATTACCGGGTACTAAGTTTTTAATCTCTACAAAGCCTGATGCTCTTATTCGTCCCGGACCACTCCTCATTGAGTATTGTTGAAGTTGAATTCGATCTGGCTCAAAGTTGATAATCGATCCAATTTCAGTAAGTGTTATTCCTGCAGGTACGATTCTCATTGAACCATTTGAAAGCTCCATTCTGCCAGTTGGCTGCAGATCTGCAATTCTTCCGTTAAGCGATACATTTCCGTTTAGTTTACCACTTAACTGTCTGATAACGTCTCTATCCACAAAATCATTAAACAGTGCCAGATCAAAATCTTCTGTTCTCAGATTAACGTTAACACTGTCCTCATCACCGGGTAGCAGAACTTCAGCTTGTCTTAGATCAACCTTAAATGGCACTCTTGCATCAAAATCTATAATGGGTCGCTCTAATGAAACAACAAACCCTTCAAACTCAATTTCTTCAGTTTCGTGAACATAGAGCATATCAAATCCAAGTGAGTCAACACTAATGCCTGAAAGCAGTGCCTCTTTGATGATTAAATTACCATCAAGTTGTGGGCTTCCTGCCATGCCACTGAGTTGAGTCTTTATGCTTATTATACCCTCTGTCTCTTGAATATTATTATCCGGTATGAAGCTTAGCCAATAGGAGATGTCTGTTTCAAACAGTTGAAAACTGCCTTCAATCTCACGATCAAAAAATTCACTATCAAACGTCATCGGATCACCCGGCAAGAATGGAACTTTTATCGACCCCGCAAAAAGATTCTCACCTTCTTGTATAGCGTTCACGCTCCCCTCAAGCCATTCGTCAGCCAGATTGATCTCGAATTCGAAAATATCTAAGCTGCCCGATTCATATATAAAATCTGATAATACTCCTGACGCTTTAACTGTCAAATACTCAGGATCATTATCCAGTTCTACACTTCCCGACAGAAGACCCTCAAAAATCGGTTCTTCCATCACAATAGATTGAACTGCACCAAGGTTTAACTCATTTGCTTGTAAACCTATTTGCTGTTTTAATGAATCGAGGTGCGGAACCCACAATCTTAAATAAGCATCACCTTCAGAGCTTTGAACAGATAGTGTGTCCATTTTTACGACGCCATCCTCTAAAGTTGTATCAAAAGAGTTTACGAGTGATAGTGTCCTTAAGCCTGTAGTAATACTGAACTGATTGGTCTTTAATAAAACCCTGTCAGGAGATATCCTAAACTCACCTTCATGTCGCACTGAACTATCTTCATCGTTCACCACATTGATCCCTACTGTTCCAAACTGTTCTAATTCACCAATAGTAGCACGTGTTTTCAGATTAATATCCTGAACAGCAACACCAGAAATAGTTGGTTTTAAAACGTCGACATCAACATCCACTTCGGGCTCTTCGTATAGATATGCTGTCAGGTTTCCTGTAATCTTTTCAGACAAAAATAGTGAGTCGGCAACAGTGTCCTCCAGTTCTAACCTGCTGTCAAACCGTAAAACCCCAGTTTCACCCACCGATAATCGACCTTCTATATCACCTTGTGATTGAAGAACTTCAAATCCAAATAGCTGTGCTAATGGTTGCAAATCTTTAATTGAGGCAAAAAAGTCGAGTCTGTTATCAGGGTTATTCATTTCGAAGATATGTTGCCTTGCTGAGAAAGATGCATCTGCAATTGGGCTTTCGAGTAAGGCATCATCAACTGTGAGTACGGCATTTTGAACTGATAAGCTTGCTCGTAATGTTTGAATCTCTTCACCATTCACAAAACTCGAATCAAATGAAGCTTCAGCAAAGAGTTGAAGTGACTCCGGATCGAAAGACACTCCCCTTCCTGTCAGTTTACCATTGAGATGAGTAGGTAAATCTTCTAAACCGACCAATTCAGCACTATTGAACTTATTTAATTCAATATCGAATTCGTAATCAGGGGTTTCTTCTTGCCAGTTATTCAGCATAAAGTCTGCAAGCAATTCGCTTTCAACCAGTTTAGCTGTTAATAATCCGTAAATCGATGAACTGTTCAGACTGCCATTAAACGTTACTTGTGAAAATGATTGATCACCAAATCTTCCATCACTGATATTAATGCTACTTGATACCGTCAGATCATCAATATTAAAGCCTTCCCCTTCAGTTATCGAATTTATATTTAGTTGACTGTCAAGTGCCGGATCTTTGGTCCATGTAGCAAGATTTATCTGATTCGCATTAAGCTCAACTTGCCACGCAGGTATTTCATCCCAAATATTTGCTGCTGCAATAGAAGTATTGATTTGTTCACCGTTGTATTGAACTGCACCACTAAAATTGAACTCTCCTCCTCTCACCGAATACTCTGAGTTAAATTGATTGAATTCATAACCGACCGCCATAAATTCAGACAAATTCAATCCACCTTCCCAATCTGAAAGTTCAGGGTTTTCTAACAGAAGATCTCCTGATCCCTCAAATCTAAATTGCCCGAACGATAGCGCTTCATCTAAACCCAATAGTGTTTGTCCGTCAAACCCATTTGCCTCGATGGCAAGTGAATGTAATGTGATTGATGATGTAAGATCTGCTTC
>SKGY01000195.1 GCA_007117235.1 Balneolaceae bacterium | reverse complement strand
TTGCATCCACATCATCCTGAGTTCTCAGCGGCGGATGCATTTTCACGTTTGTATCGTACTTCCGTTTTGATACCTCTTCATCAGTTAGATCAAAGTGGTGAGTACAAACTTCAGTTGTTACGTTTACTCCCTCCTTTTTCCCCTGACGAACCAGGTCCACTGCTTTTCTTGTACTGATATGCGCCACATGAATGTGTCCGCCGGTAAATCCTGCGAGAAGAATATCACGGGCAATCATTGTCTCTTCTGCAATTCCGGGCGTACCATCAAGCCCTAAACGAGTTGACACTTCACCCTCATTCATATGTCCGGGTCGTGACAGTGCTAAATCTTCTTCGTGGTTAATAATTGGCACCCCTAACATAGATGAATATTCAAGGGCAACGCGCATTACTTGAGAGTCATAAACCGGATCACCATCATCACTAAATGCCACGGCACCGCCGGCTTTCATGTCCGCCATTTCTGCTATTGATTTACCTGCCCTCTCTTTTGTCACACATCCAATCGGGTGCACATCTACTGCAAATGGTTCCGCCTTCTTCTTGATGAACTCTACAACATCACGCGTGTGTGTGGCCGGTTTAGTGTTAGGCATACAGGCCACTTCAGTAAAGCCACCAAAAGCCGCAGCTTTGCAACCGGTTTCAATCGTCTCTTTGTGCTCAAATCCGGGTTCACGCAGATGAACATGCATATCCATCCATCCGCCGCTTAGATATGCTCCATTTGCATCATAACTCTTCTCACCCTTTTTAGCCGAGAGTGCTTGTCCAATTTCGGTAATCACACCATTTTTAATTCGTATATCAAATATCTTTTTACCGTTAAAACCATCACCGACGGGTTTACAGTTTTGAATGAGGAGATTTGGAGTGGTATCCATGAATGTGATTAAGTGTAGGTGCGATTTAATATTTTCAGACAACTCGTCAAATATAGGCTGATTTATCGTTAAATACAGACAGCTGTTAACTTTTTGAAAACTGAACCTCGGTGATAATATTTACAGTTATCACAAAACAGGACTCCCTGCTACATTAAACTCTAACTATTAAATTGTTATTTTTCATCATGAAAAAAGAGTTGCAAATAGATATTTATTACGGTGCCGGTATCAAACCGTTCGTCTCAGAAATCGCGACATTGAGAATTAAGATATTTCGCGAGTACCCCTATTTGTATGATGGCTCATTAGAGTATGAAAAGAATTACCTGCAAACATACACTCAATCAACCGATAGTCTTGCCATTTTGGTTTTTGATAATGATAAAATCGTAGGCATTTCCACCGGGCTCCCTTTACGAGACGAGACTGATGAATTTCAAAAACCGTTTATAGAACATGGATACAATCCTGATAGCATCTTCTACTGTGGTGAATCTATTTTAAAAAGAGAGTATAGGGGGCAAGGAGTTTACTCTCGTTTTTTTGAGGAGAGAGAACAACATGCGAAAAAGCTTGGCGGATTTAACACCATCTGTTTTTGCGGAGTTGTGAGGGAGGATAATCATCCCTTGAAACCAAATAACTACCAGCCGCTTGATCCTGTCTGGAGAAAATTCGGGTATAGCAAAGAACCCAATCTCACAACAACTTATGTCTGGAAAGATCTGAATGAAGAGAAAGAAAGTGGCAAGAAGATGGTTTTTTGGGTGAAGGAGATTTAAACCACGATTAAAGAATTTATAAAATGAGTCTCTTCTTTAGGTATGTCATTACGCTTAAAGTCATCCTGAACTTGATTCAGGATCCCCTCTTTCTGCACAAATGGGAGATTCTGTCCGCCAGCTGGCGGATCAGAATGACGATGATTAAATGTCACAATTTATACCCTGCCATCATTGGAAATTGATCTGTAAAACAGTGATTTTCATTCCATGGAAAATCAAATCCCTTTTGCATTCGACGTTCCCTCAGTTTCGGATCTCACCAACAACATCAAACATCTGCTTGAAAATAATTTCAGGGACATCCTTGTGGAAGGTGAACTCAGTAATGTAAATCAGAGCAGAAACGGTCACTATTACTTTACTATAAAAGATGATGAGGCTCAGCTTCCCTGCGTAATCTGGAGAAGTACCGCTCAGCGGCTTGATGTGAGCCTTCGAGATGGTCAACAGGTGGTATTGGGGGGCGATATTCAGGTGTATGCTCCTCATGGAAGGTATCAGATGATTGTGACACTTGTACAGCAAGCGGGCGTCGGGAAACTCCAGCAGAAGTTTGAGGAACTAAAGAAAAAGCTCGAAAATGAGGGGCTATTTGACGACTCTCACAAGAAACCTCTCCCTCCTTTTCCGCTTAGAATTGGCGTTATTACATCATCAACCGGAGCGGCTTTTCAGGATATTCGGGCAACATTTGAACAGCGCTGGCCGGCAGCCACATTATATCTGTATCACGCAAGTGTTCAGGGTTTGAATGCTGCAAAAGAGCTTGAGGAGGCAGTACACTATTTTGATGAACAAAAAGAGCCTGTTGACCTGCTGATTATTGGCAGAGGGGGTGGTTCACTTGAAGATCTCTGGCCGTTCAACGAAGAGATTGTGGCGAGGGCACTTTTTAAATGTAGGATCCCCGTAATCAGTGCGGTTGGACACGAGGTAGATTTCAGTATCACAGATTTTGTTGCCGATGCCAGAGCCGCTACACCTACACAAGCCGTTATTATCGCAGCACCGGATATCAATGAACTGAGATATCAGATTGAGGATTATTCAGAATCACTGTCTTCGGTCATTCAGCAAAAACTGACCCACTTCCGTGATTACGTTTATCGTCTGGCACATTCTCACGCCCTACTGGTTGTACAGGAGAAATTGAAATTTCATCAAAACAAAGTTGAGAACCTTACAGACAAGGTTAAAAGTTTGGTCCATCAAAAAATACTGCAGGTAAAAAATGAACGTGACAAGCTGGTTTCTTCTCTTGACCGGTACAACCCCGAAACTGTTCTGCAACAGAATATAGAGTCACTTAAATATTTAACTGAAAGGCTAAATCATCGATTTGAACGACAGATTCATGACAAGCGATCTCTACTGAATGAGCAACTTGCAAAGCTGGAAGAGCAGAACCCAAAAGCACCACTCCAGCGTGGATTTACAAGGATTATTCAGGACGGCAATTGGGTTAGAAGCAGGTCATCATTTAAAAAAGAGTCAGATCTGAAAATAGAGTGGAATGATGGCATTACTGAGCTCCCAAAGCAATCTTAAAGCAGCCTGAATCTTACCTTTCAATCATGCTAACTTTTATTAGATTGAGCTAACTAATTTTTTAAACAAATTCTTACATGAATACCCTTTTAGTAGGTCTGAATAGTGAATCAAAATCAATTTTGGCAGATGCTTTAAAGCGCAGACAGCACCAATTTGATGTTGTCAAGCCTGAGAAGTCTTCAATCGATCTACTTGACAAAAAACACATTTCACTTATCATACTCAGTGATTTTTCTGAAGAGGGAATTCAGTTTTGCAGAGATGTACGGGCAAAAGAGTCGGGCAGACGCTACACTATTGCAGCAGTTGTATCCCGGGATCAAACTGACCAGCTACACCGATTGCTCGATGCTGACGTTGATCAATATTTTGTGGAATCACTCTATGATGAGCAACGCCTCGATATTCGGCTTGCCTTCGCTGAAAAAATGACTCGCAATAAAGAAGGTCAATTTTTAATAGAGCAAAAGCTGCGCGAAAGTGAAGCGAGAGCGAGAAGTATCCTTAAAACTACGGTTGATGCAATAATTACCATTGATGAAAAAGGGACAATTCGAACGTTTAACCGTGCAGCTGAAAAACTATTCCAATATGGCGCATCTGAAGTGGTGGGCAAAAATGTAAAGGTGCTGATGCCACAGCCCTATCGGCGAGAACATGACGGATATATTCACAACTACCATCAAACAGGGAATAGAAAAATAATCGGAATTGGCCGTGATGTAACCGGGAAACGAAAAGATGGATCAACATTTCCAATGTATCTTGCTGTGAGTGAAGTGAATGTAAATGGACAGCGGCTTTATACGGGAATAATCAGGGACATTACTGAGCAGCGGAGATTAGAGCAGGAGGTGTTGAGAATCAGTGAGCATGAACGCCACAGAATAGGCCAGGATCTACATGATGGACTTGGACAGATGCTTACCGGAATCAGCCTTATTAATCGAAATATAGCCTCCAGCCTTAAGGACGAGGGGCATAAACTCGCTGATGAGGTTGATGAAATCACAAGGCTTATTAAAGAAGCCGACGAATTTGCTCGTACACTATCACGGGGTCTCATCCCTGTTGAGTTTGATAATCAGGGGCTGAAGGTTGCACTGGAGCGACTTGTCGAGAATGCAGAGAGACTTTTCGGTATCAAATGCGTGTTAAATTGTAAATACAACATCACTTTTGAAGATACCACCAGCTTAGTTCATCTCTTCAGGATTGCACAGGAAGCAACCAGCAATGCTGTAAAGCATGGAAAAGCTACAGAGGTTCATATTTCATTAGAAGCAGATGAAGAGAAGCTAACCATTGCAGTAGAAGATAACGGTACCGGATTTACTGATGATTGGGACAAGCAAAAAGGACTTGGAGTTCGTATAATGTCGTTCAGGGCCAGACTGGTTGGTGCAAACCTTGAAATTCATGACAGCAAAAAACTAGGCGGAGCACAAATTTTAGTAACCCTATTGGCGGTAGGGTCTTCTTATTCATACACTGATTAACTTATTATGGCAAAAAGTAAGCAAATTTATATCGTTGATGATCACCCCCTAATGAGAAAAGGATTGGCAATGACACTCGAAAAAGAGGTTGGATTTGAAGTATGTGGTCAGGCTGAAAGTGCTGAGGTAGCATTGAATGAAATTATCAAACTTAAACCGGATGCGGCCGTTATCGATATTTCATTACCCGGTATGAATGGAATAGAGCTCGTTAAAAACTTGCTCCATCAAATGCCGGATCTGAAAATTCTGGTAGTCTCTCGTCATGATGAAGAACTATATGCCGAACGTGCACTTAGGGCCGGGGCTAAAGGGTATCTGATGAAACTTGAAGCTGTTGAAGTGCTGGTGTCTGCAGTTCGTC
>SKGY01000245.1 GCA_007117235.1 Balneolaceae bacterium | reverse complement strand
CCATTTTAATAGAAAATTGTAATTTAAATAGTCTGATTTTAATCACTCTCTAGATTCTTCAATACAAACTTCTTTTGACGGAGTTTAAACAAAATTGTACCACTCTGTTTTAACTTTTCTTTCAGTTGTGAATTCTTTCTTTCAATCTTCATTGAATTGTTGGCGTACTAACCCGTAATTTTAGCCACATAATTATTCATCAAATAGAATCATGACTGAGTCTCAAATTTTTTCTCTTATTGCATCAAGCCTGAGTATATCACCAAAGCAAGTTCAAACCGTTGCCGGTTTTATAGACGAAGGAGCTACAATCCCGTTCCTCGCAAGGTACAGACAGGAAGCAACAGGTGGATTAGATGAAGAGCAGCTACGCTCTGTTCGTGATATGATAGATTTTCATCGAACACTTGAAGAGCGTAAGAAAACTATTCTTAAAGCAATTAAGGAGCAGGATAAACTAACAGAGGAGCTTGAGAAAAAAATCACGTCCTGTAAAGATTTGAAAACCCTTGAAGATCTCTATCTCCCATACAAGCGGAAAAAGAAAACCCGTGGCGACATGGCTAAAGAGAAAGGGCTCGAGCCGCTCGCAAAACTTATTTGGGAACAGAACATTGAAAGCGGAGAGCCGCTTCAGCTTGCTAAGGAGTATATCAGCGAAGAGTTTGAACTGCCGGATGCTGAGACAGCACTGACCAAATCTCTGGATATTGTAGCAGAGTGGATTAATGAGTCGGTAGAAGTGCGTGATAAACTCCGAGAAAAAAAAAAAAAAAGTGGTGTAATAAAGTCAGAGAAAAATCCTGCTATTGACAAGAGAACGAATTTCGAAGACTATTATGAGTTCAACAATCGGATTCCCTACCTGAAACCCCATCAAATTTTGGCGCTCAATCGCGGTGAACGTGAAAATGTACTCTTCGTAAATCTGGAGATGAATAGCGACCGCACGCTTGAAAAACTTGATGATGTGGTAATCACTAATGACATGTCAATCTTCACGCCTTACTTACAGGACGCTGTCGAAGATTCTTACAAGAGATTGCTCATTCCATCACTCGAACGCGAGCTTCGAAATGAGCTTACAGAGATGGCGGATGAACACGCAATTCAGACGTTTGCAACAAACCTGAAAAATCTCCTGCTGCAGCCGCCACTCAAGAATCAAGTTGTTATGGGTGTTGATCCGGCTTATCGAACAGGATGCAAAGTTGCTGTTATTGATGATATCGGAACTTATCAGGAGGGAACAACCATCTACCCTACTCCACCTCAAAAGAAAATCGCTGAAAGTGCCAATGTGGTAAATAAATTGATAGACAAGTATAAAGTCACACTGATTGCTATCGGAAACGGTACAGGAAGCCGCGAAACAGAACAGTTTATTGCTGATGTGATACAAGCCAGAAAAGAGAAGAACAAAGATGAAACGCTCAATTACCTCATTATAAGTGAAGCGGGTGCATCGGTCTATTCAGCATCAACCGTAGCACGTGAGGAGTTTCCGGATTTGGATGCTGCCCAGCGTGGAAATATCTCCATCGCCAGAAGAGCTCAGGATCCGCTTGCTGAACTGGTAAAGATCGACCCAAAATCAATTGGAGTCGGCCTTTATCAGCATGATATCAATCAGGCACAACTAGCCAGAAAACTGGATGATGTGGTGGAGAGTTGTGTGAATGAAGTGGGTGTAAACCTGAATACAGCAAGTGCTTCTCTTCTCACACACATTTCAGGCTTGAGTAGTACAGTGGCCAAAAACATTGTGAAACAGCGTGAAAAGAAAGGCAGATTTAAAAGTCGTGAGGAGATTAAAAGTATTTCAGGTGTGGGTGATTTCAGATTTCAGCAAGCAGCTGGATTCATGAGAATTCCGGATGGTGTTCACCCTCTGGATAACACTGCCATTCACCCCGAAAGCTATGAGGCCACAGAAAAACTGTGCAACCTTTTTGGGGTTGATCTTGAAAATCTTTCAACTCAGCAGAAAAAAATCGAGTCTGTTTTTTCTGGGGTAAACAAAGAAGAGATAGCCCGGAAAGTTGACGTAGGTGTACCTACACTTGAGCTTATTATAGAAAACCTTCAGAAACCCGGACGAGATCCAAGGGAATCCCTTCCCAAGCCACTGCTCAGGCAGGATGTCGTAAAAATGGAAGATCTGTCAACAGGAATGAAGCTCGAGGGAACAGTTCGAAATGTGGTTGATTTCGGCGCTTTTGTGGACATAGGTGTAAAGCAGGATGGGCTCCTCCATATTTCTCAAATGAGTAAAGGACGAGATCGAGTTTCTGATCCGCATGAGATAGTAGCAGTTGGAGATATTATCAATGTTGAGATTACAAGCATTGATATTGAACGTGGACGTATCGGTTTGTCAATGGCTTGAAATTAGTTCTATTTCATATATCATTGAATCTTAAGATTTACATGATGAACTGAAATTAATAAAGCCTATTTGATGAGAATCTTGAATGCTTTTTGTTTGAAATCAGTTTTAATTGGTAGAAACTGCTGCGCTTCTATCATCTCAACTTTTTAACTGTTAATGCTTTCTACCATCTAAGAAGATGCAAGTTATTTGATTATATTTATAGATAAGCGTCAGTACTACCATCAAAACATTCAATAAGAGATAAACATATGTCAGGCAATATCTCAGGAAAAGTTCTCAAAGTTGCAAAAAAGCTAATTGGCAAACAGCCGGCTCAAAAAAAGGCAGAGAAGTATCACTTTGATCTCTATAACCGATTCCCAGTTACCTTGGTGAAGGGGAAGGGTTCAAAGGTTTGGGATGATGAGAGGAATGAGTATATCGATGCACTAGCCGGGATTGCCGTGAATAGTTTAGGGCACAGCCACCCCAAAATCGTGAAAGCCTTGCAGAAACAGTCTGGGAAACTGATGCACATCTCAAACTTTTATTACAACGAACCACAAAGCGATCTCGCTGAAAAATTGGCGACAGTTTCGGGTCTTGACCGTGTATTTTTCTGTAACAGTGGTGCTGAAGCTGTTGAAGGGGCGATAAAACTGGCCAGGAAATACGCCTTCATGAAAGGAAAAACCGGTGCTATCATTTCAATGGAAAACTCGTTTCATGGCAGAACACTTGGTGCGATCGCTATGGGCAAGGAAAAATATCAAAAAGGATTTGCTCCAATGCCTGATGGTTTTGACCGGATTCCTTTTAATGACATCAAAACTCTTGAAAATCGAGTAAATGATCAGACAATCGCGATTATTTTAGAAACGGTGCAAGGTGAGGGCGGAATTGTACCTGTATCTGAGCAATTTTTAAAAGCTGCCCGAGAACTCTGCAATTCACTCGATATTCCTCTAATTCTTGATGAAGTTCAATGTGGCATAGGACGTACCGGTAAAATGTTTGCCTATCAGCATTATAATATCAAACCTGATATTGTAGTATCAGCTAAAGCGTTGGGATCCGGATTTCCGATTGGAGCTGTAATTGCACAGGAAAAATTTGCCAAGGCTTTCGAACATGGAAATCACGGTACAACGTATGGCGGAAATCCACTTGCATGTGCTGTAGCCCTTGAAACACTGAAAGTGATTGAAGACGATAATATCTGCGAAATGGCCCGTGTTCGTGGTGAATACATGATGACCCGACTCCGTGATTTATCTACAAACTGGCCTTCAATCAAAGAGGTTCGTGGAATGGGTCTGATGATTGGCGTTGAACTTAATTTTCCGGGACGTGATGTGGTTAATGAGATGCTTAAACGCGGCGTGCTTTCAAATTGCGCTTCTGATGTAGTAATCAGAATTGTTCCGCCACTCATTATCACAAAAGAAGAGATTGACCGTGTTATTGAGGTCTTGGTTGAATCGATAAAGGTGGTTGAGAAGAAGTATTGAAATTACTGTATATGAAGAAACACATGCTCCTTTTTCTGTTTCTCCCATTACTTTTGGCTTGCGAACCACAAATGGGACCATGTGTTCATATATATGAAGACCCAATTCTCACCATTCAGTCAGTCACATCTGAAGAAACCGGTGACGCTATCTCTCCCCTCATCATTGATGAACTGAAATTAGACTCCAATGAGATGGATATTGTTTTTATGATGAGTGGAATTACGAAGAATTTAACCTTCAGTGATTCTCTGCTTATCTGCACGGTACCCTGTGGCTTTGGAACGGAAGAAGGCACCTACGAGATGACTGTATCCGCTGATGGTTACAGTGACTCTACAGTGTCAATGCAAGCCAAATACGAAAATTCAAACTCAGGGTGTCCCGGCAGCAGTTCAGAGGGAAGTCAGATTAGCTTTACACTTACTCCTGAATAGTTTTAGACTCACCCCCTGACCCCTTCTCTACGCAGTCGTGCTCTTTTGCTGGACGCAAACTGCACTCCTTTGCATAGAGGGGGAACTCAATAATTAGTTTAGAATTCGATTTTAATTTATATGCTCAAAATACATTTCGAAGTCCCCCCTCTCTATCAAAATAGAGAGGGGGACAGGGGGTGAGTCCAGAATCACTCGTATTTGCTGACAACCTCCAAAACTTTCTCCAACTCCTCATTCCCAACCTGAAAGTGAAAAGTAGCTCTGATTGTCTTCGGACCAAACGGAATCATTCCAACCCCGGATTTTGCAAATGAAGTTAGGACCTCCTCTGCCGTGCCGTTTTTCACATCAAAGAGAATGATGTTGGTTTCTACTGTGGAAAGATCGATTTCAAACGCCGGATTTTTTGATACGGCATCTGCAAGTTCTCTTGCTCTTCGGTGATCTTCTTTAAGTAATTTGAGGTGATTATCTACTGCGTATTCAGCTGCAGCGGCGAGTAGTCCAATTTGTCGCATGCCGCCACCCCACATTTTACGCAGTCGACGGGCTTTTTTGATGTTCTCTTTCGACGCCAGCATCATTGATCCCACGGGAGCACCAAGACCTTTACTAAAACAGATAGAAATGGTATCAGCAACAGATCCAAAGAATTGAGGTTCAATTCCGGTTTCTGTAATTGCATTCCAGATACGAGCCCCATCAAGATGCAGAAAAATACCGTGTTCATCAGCCAGATTACTGAGTGCAATCAGCTCTTCTTTACTGTAGCAAGCT
>SKGY01000231.1 GCA_007117235.1 Balneolaceae bacterium | reverse complement strand
TTTCCGGATTCAGAGTTGGAATATTTGGTTTGGGAATTGAGCTTAACGGGATTGTTCCACGAAATCTGTATGGTGATGTTCAGTATAGAAATCCTGAAGTTTGGGCGCGGGGTATGGCTAACAGTTTGCGAGACTTTCATAAATGTGATTACGTAATATGTTTGAGCCATCTTGGCTTCAGCTACTCCAATAGTCGAATTGATGATCTAACCATTGCAAAGAATGTACCCGGAATTGATCTTATTATAGGAGGACATACTCACACTTTTCTTGACAATCCGGTTTCCGTTACAAATCCGTCCGGAGCATCAACACTTGTCACACAGATGGGACACGGTGGCGTTAGGTTAGGAAGGGTGGACCTGTCGTTTAAAGACATTCATCAGTCTGCGTCTGTAAGTTCACGCTACTACACTATTGGACATACCGGCTAATACTAAAAAAATAAAAAAGCCGATTCCGGCTAAAGAATCGGCTTTAAAGGGACCCAATAAGTGAAAAGCTATCAAATCACTTATTGATATATGTGCGATTTTGTGACTTAATCTGTCCATATGGAAGAACAGAAGTCGCACACTATACATACGTAATAGTCTTAAAATCGGATTGGATGCTGTTTCAGTTTGGCAAAATCCATTTCTGGGGTCAGTTCTGTTGTCCCAGCAGATACATATCACCAGTAGGCTGAGGAACACCGCCTTTGGGCTCAAGTGTTACAGCGAACATATTCATGATGTCTGAAGGTGATTCCTGTAGCTCCTCAACTTTAAAGAAGAGGTCAGTAGAAGGTCTTTCGAAATTAAATACGCCGGCACTGATTGGATTCTGATCATCTTTTATAAGCCAGAGCTGATAATCACTGTCTTCAGGTGGTTGAGGCAGGTTCGCAAGCTGTAAGAGTGCACGCTGGTTCTCTGTATCCCAGATTACTTTTCCATAACCATCAGGATTAACATCAAGTCCGGCCATTATCACAAAATTGACCTCACGTGATTCAAGAATAGCAAGCATTTCATTTCTGCGATCAAGCTCGGTTTCCAGCTCAGTAATTACAGTTGATTGCTGCTCAATCGTTGCAACTTTTTCATCTAGTGTTCCTGACAATTGTTGACTGAACATTGCAAGACCTAATGTACCGATGAGTAGTATAGCCGCAGCCAATCTATAAGCCCACAATGGTATAATTGGCGCCTGTTTGGGCTCTTTAGAAATTTCATCCAGGATGTCAATGAAAAGATCATCCCTGGGGAGGCCTGCATCTGCAGTTAAAGCCAGCTCATCGCGAGCTTCAGTGAGCCCCTCATAAAAAGCAAGGTCCTCTTCAGAGGCTTTTTTGAGCATCGACTCAAATTCAACCTGCTCCTCCGCTGATAGCGCACCCATTACATAACCGGCGCACAGCGATTTAAAATCGTTATATGTTTCTTGTTCACTCATACTGTAGCCTCTGCTAACATGTCTCGTAATTTAATCATACCCTGCCTCATTCTATATTTTACAGTACCAAGTGGTATGTCAATTTTTTCTGCTATTTCTGACTGTGACAGCCCATGGAAATAGGATATGTAGAGAACTTCACGTTCATCTTCCTTTAACTTAGCAAGAGCTTTTCGAACGCTTACTGCGCGTTCATTCAATTCAATTTCTTCGTGTGGATTTGGATTATCATGCTGTAACTCAAGTGTGAAATCATTTATAACATGATCTTCCTTAAGTTGATTTTTAAACGACTTCGATCGTGTTACATCAATTGCTTTATTCCGTGCCATAGTAACCAAAAAACTATAAACTGTGCCTCTTGCCGGATCATACAGATCCGCCTTTTCCCACGCTTGTACAAATACCTCTTGTAACAGGTCCTCAGACTCTTCCTTTCTTCTGAGAACATTATAAATCATCCCATACAAGACTCTATTGTAGCGATTATACAGCTTACTCAGGTAGAGTTTATTTCCACTCTGTATCTGCTTCATCCACTCCCGTTCTTCATCGGTAGATTGGTAAGCTAAACCTAATATGTAAAGTATAAATTGAATAATCACGCGGTTACTATTTAATACGAGTTAATTTGACGGTTGGATTGCTTCGACAAAAAAATAAATACATGCTAAGATAAATCCCCTGCACTATAAATCATAAAAAAACAGAACCAAATCTAATGGTGTCAGTGGTTTTGAAGCTAACTGCTTGATACACTTTCATCTGCATTGAACTCTTTTTGGTTTGATTCAATTATCATACCTTTTCCTCAGCCGTTATTACTTTAAAAAAACACCTATTACATGAAGCCTCTCTTTACTTTAGCACTATTGTTATGTCTGATAACCATTCCTGTTTTTGGTCAAACTGTTATTGATACAGAAGAAGACGATCGATTTCCCGGATTGCCATATTACAGTTACGGTTCCGGCTTGGGTATGACCACACCCGACAGTACCTATCAAATGAACATCCGATTCAGGGTTCAGAGTCGGGCAACGTTCTCAGACTATGAAAACTCAGATCCAGTTATTGAAGGAGTGGTCAGGCGACTACGCTTAAGGTTTGATGGTTTTGTGGGAGACCCACGTTTTTTATACGCCATACAGCTGTCATTTGCTCCGGGTGATGTAGGGCAGCTTACGGAGGGTCAGAATATAAATATTATTCGAGATGCGATGCTCTATTACCGCCCTAATCGACATTGGAATATTGGATTTGGCCAAACAAAGTTGCCGGGTAACAGGCAACGGGTAAACTCTTCTGGTGCTCTTCAGTTGACAGACAGATCAATCAATAATGCTCAATTTACGATCGATCGTGATTTTGGACTTCAGGTATACTTTCTGAATGAGGACCCTGATGAATTCTCATTTAATATAAAAACAGCGGTGAGCAATGGTGAGGGTAGAAACTGGACACAAAACCCAGATCTGAATCTTGCCTATACGGGCAGATTGGAAATTATGCCGCTTGGCTCATTTTTAAGAGGCGGGATGTTTTTTGAGGGAGATCTGGCTCGAGAGCAAACACCTAAACTGCTATTAGGAGGTACATATCACTTTAATAGTCAGGCTCAAAGAAGTGGCGGACAGACAGGTACTCAGTTATTCAGTCAGCGAGATTTGACCTCCATCTTACTGGATGCCATGTTTAAGTTCCGTGGGTTTGCATATCAAGGAGCGTGGATGAATCGAGTTACTGACAATCCGTTAACATTCAACCCGAATAATCCATCAGAAACGCGTTTTGTATTTGCGGGTGAGGGAATGGACCATCAAATGAGCTATCTCTCACCTATTGATGTGGAGTTAGTTGCCAGATACTCAATACAAACCCCTCAATCGTCACTTGCAAACAGAATTCCGGAACGCGAGCAATACACGCTGGGTATTACTAAATATATCTGGGAACACTCACTTAAGCTTCAGCTGGAGGGCACTTACGATAAAAGAACGTTTTCAAATAACTCCACAAATGATGGTTACTACGTTCGGTTTCAGGTAGAGCTTGGTATTTAAGCGTTTTTATACGGACACTTCATTACCAACATTGACTGGATGTGTCCATCCATAGCTGTCGTCAAGCTTTCCGTACTGGATTCCGGTAACAGTTTCGAACATCTTTTGTGCAAAAGGGCCAATTTCATTCTGGTCCAGAGTTATTTGCTCACCTTTGTGATCAATCATGCCAACCGGTGAAATTACTGCTGCAGTACCGGCACCGAAGATCTCTTTGAGATCACCTGATTTCTGAGCTTCAAATAGTTCATCAATTGAAATCCGTCGCTCTTCAACGTTTACACCCCAGCTCTTTGCAATAGCAATAACTGAACGTCTTGTTATGCCGGGAAGCACTGTGCCTGATAGCTGTGGAGTGATAAGTGTATCACCAATCAAGAAGAAGATGTTCATTGTTCCTACTTCTTCGATATACTTATGCTCAATTGCATCAAGCCAAAGAACCTGAGTAAATCCTATTTTCTGAGCTTTCTTTGCCGGCAAGAAGCTTCCTCCATAATTCCCGGCAGCTTTAGCCTCACCTGTACCACCTTTAACAGCACGCACATAATTTTGTGATGTAGTAAGCTTTACCGGCTTGAACCCTTCACTATAGTAAGCAGCAACCGGTGAGGATATGATGTAAAAACTGTATTCAGAGGCTGACTTGGCCGCGATATACTCTTCGGACGCAAACATAAATGGCCGGATATAGAGTGCGTGTCCATGAGTTTTAGGTACCCATTTATAATCCAGTTTGATAAGCTCTTCGAGACCGCTAAAAAAGAGGTCTTTACTCAACTCAGGCATGCTCATCCGTCGAGCTGAATTGTTAATTCTTTCAAGATGATCATCAAGTCTGAATAGGTTGATGGTATCATCGGAAGAGTAATAGGCTTTCATCCCTTCAAAAACTGCTTGCCCGTAATGAAGTGCGTGAAGAGATGGCTCAAACGAAATAGGTCCATATGGCTTTATTTCCGGTTGTTGCCACGCTCCATCTTTAAAGACCACCTCAAGCATGTGATCGGAAAATGTTCGGCCGAATTGAAGATTATCGAAATCTACGCTTGAAATTCTGCTTTGATCTGTTTGAGTAATCTTTATTTTCATGACTGGGTTTATTTGAACATGAATAGCATTATAAGATAGGTGTTTTTTGTCTATTGTTCAGGCAATCTCTCCAATAATTAAATAAATCACGGTATGAAATCACCAATTATTTTACTGATAATCACCTTATTTATTACGGCTGATATACTTCCGGCTCAGACTGTAAATCATATTACTCCACAGATTTTATCAATGAGAGATCGGGCGGATGTTATGGATCGCTGGACAATGGATCGACTCAATAACCTGGTACCGCAATTGATGCGTCGTGAGGGAATTGATATGTGGGTTCTGGTGGCGCGCGAATATAATGAAGATCCAGTACTTCTCACCATGTTGCCGGCAACTTGGCAAAGTTCACGCCGAACAACAATTCTGGTCTTCTTTGATCCGGGAAACGGTAAAGAGATCGAAAGATTAGCTGTAGCCCGTTACAATATAGGCTTCTTTGAAACCCAGTGGTTCCCGGATGAGGAGCCTGACCAGTGGAAACGATTTGGGCAAGTTGTGGCTGAGAGGAATCCCGATAAAATTGGTGTGAATATGTCAGAGCACTTTGCTTTGGCTGATGGAATAAGCTATACAGATTACAATCATCTGAAAAACAGCCTTACACCTGATC
>SKGY01000025.1 GCA_007117235.1 Balneolaceae bacterium | reverse complement strand
GAAACAAATAATGTATTTGTTGTTATCGTTTCTGAAGAAACGGGAAGAATATCTGTTGCTAAGAATGGAGGGCTTACAAGTGGATTATCAATTCAAAAGTTGAGGGCTGAAATGGAACAGTCACTTGGTGATGAGAAGGCAGGAGACGTTGGATTCAGCTCTGAAAAAGCAGAATTGGAAATGAATTAATATTACTTTTTAGAGTGGATATCCAACAGCAGTTTTGATGCTTTTGTGGGGCTCAATGTTCCTTTTTTTACACTCTCTTCAATAGTTTCCAGCTTTCGATTTATCTTCTCGTTGTTATAAAAAGCTGATTTTAATTCGCGTTGAACCGATTCATGAAGCCAATAAAGTGATTGGTTTTTTCGGTTACTATCAAAATAACCGATCGATTTTGAGTGGTCTATAAAGTCTTCTATCTCCTTCCAAATCTCATCAATTCCAACGTTGTTCAAGGCTGAACAGGTGAGTACTTTAGTTCGGTAGCCGGACTCAGATTTTGGAAAAAGCGACAGAGCATTTTCATACTCTCTTTTTGCTCGTTCGGCTGCAGGTTCATTATCACTTTCGGCTTTATTGATGGCAATTAAATCCGCCATTTCCATGATTCCTCTCTTAATACCCTGCAGTTCATCACCGGCGCCGGCAAGCATAAGCAGGAGAAACATATCAACCATTGAGTGAACGCTTGTCTCGGATTGACCTACTCCAACCGTTTCAATGAAGATGGTATCATATCCGGCAGCTTCACAAAGCAGAAGTGTTTCCCTGGTTTTTTGAGCAACGCCACCAAGTGTACCTGATGTGGGAGAAGGTCTGATAAAAGCGTGGTCATGAGTAGATAAAAAAGGCATTCTTGTCTTATCACCTAAGATACTTCCTTTCGACTTTGTACTGCTGGGATCTATTGTTAACACAGCAATTTTATAATTCCGATCAATCAGTAGCTTACCAATGGCTTCAATAATCGTGCTCTTTCCTACACCGGGAACTCCCGTAATTCCGACTCGAATAGAATTACCGGTAAGTGGAAGCACAGCTTCGAGAATTTCTTGTCCCACTTCTCTGTACTCACTTTTTGAACTCTCAATTAGGGTGATTGCCTGAGAAAGCATCGCTCTGTTACCTGACCTGATTCCTTGAACGTAGTCTTGCACAGATTTTAAAGAGATTTTTTTCGCACGGAAGTTTGGGTTAACAGAATCATTTTGTTCTGTGCCTTTATTTATGTGCAGTGATTTTTTATCTGAATCAGACATGTTAGGGTTTCAGAGTTTGTTAAGAATATCTCCCCTGGAGGGGAGATGCACTTTGCAGTTTGATTTAGCGATCCATCAAAATTGATAGAATTTTTTGGGCTGCAATTGGGATTACGGTTCCCGGGCCAAATACAGCGGCGACGCCAATATCATATAAGAAAGCATAATCCTGATTCGGGATAACGCCACCAACAATAACCATGATGTCATCACGACCAAGACGTTTTAATTCATCGATAACTTTTGGGACGAGAATTTTATGTCCTGCAGCAAGACTTGAAACACCCAAAATGTGAACGTCATTTTCAATAGCTTGACGCGCGGCTTCCTCAGGTGTTTGAAAAAGCGGCCCTATATCAACATCGAAACCCAGGTCAGCAAAACTTGTTGAGATAACTTTGGCTCCCCTGTCATGACCATCCTGTCCCATTTTGGCAACCATGATACGTGGCCGTCTACCCTCAGATAGCTCAAACTTATCGGCTAACTTTCGGGCTTTTTTGAACTCTTCGTCATTATCTATTTCTGATGAATACACGCCTGATATGGATTTTATAGTTGCCTGATATCTGCCAAATGAACGCTCCATGGCATCTGAAATTTCTCCCAAACTCGCACGATTACGCGCTGCTTCAATCGCAAGCTCAAGCAGATTCCCACTGCCTGTCTCAGCACATTTAGTGATTGCTTCGAGGGATTCAGATACTTTTTTGTTATCTCTTTCCTCTTTCAGCTGTTGAAGCCGGGCTATTTGAGACTGTCTTACTTTTTCATTATCCACTTCAAGAATATCAATTGGGTCTTCTTTTTCCAATCGATATTTATTTACGCCTATTATTTTTTCTCTTCCGCTATCAATACGGGCTTGCTTGCGTGCAGCCGCCTCTTCAATTTTCATTTTTGGCAATCCGGTCTCGATCGCTTTAGACATACCGCCAATCTCTTCCACTTCTTCTATCAGTTTCCAAGCTTTTCGGGCAATTTGATCAGTAAGATATTCAACATAGTAAGAGCCGGCCCATGGGTCTATAGCCTTTGTGATACCTGTCTCTTCTTGCAAAAAAATCTGTGTGTTACGGGCAATTCTTGCAGAAAAGTCAGACGGCAGAGCGATTGCTTCGTCCAATGCATTGGTGTGAAGCGATTGTGTATGCCCCAATGCGGCGGCCATCCCTTCAATACATGTACGAGCCACATTATTGAATGGATCCTGTTCCGTTAAACTGTATCCCGATGTCTGGCTATGTGCTCTAAGAGATAGCGATTTTGGATTCTTGGGATCGAACTGCTTCATCAATTTTGCCCATAGCAATCTACCTGCACGCAGTTTGGCAATCTCAGTGAAATGGTTCATGCCAATGCCCCAGAAAAAGGAGATTCGCGGTGCAAACTGATCCACGCTTAATCCCGCCCTGATTCCGGTTCTCACATACTCCAAAGCATCAGCAAGCGTGTAGGCTAGCTCAATGTCTGCCGTAGCTCCCGCCTCGTGCATATGATAGCCACTTACACTGATGGAGTTGAATTTCGGCATGTATTTCGAAGTGTATTCAAATATATCCCCGATAATTTTCATTGAGGGCTGTGGTGGGTAGATATACGTATTTCGAACCATGAATTCCTTGAGAATATCATTCTGTATGGTTCCCTGCAGTTCTTCGGGTGAAACTCCCTGCTCTTCAGCTGCAACTATGTAAAATGCCATCACAGGAATTACAGCACCGTTCATTGTCATCGATACAGACATTTCATTGAGCGGAATCTTATCGAATAGAATTTTCATATCCAGAATCGAATCGATTGCAACTCCCGCTTTTCCTACATCGCCGGTTACTCTCGGATGGTCGGAATCGTATCCCCTGTGAGTGGGAAGATCAAAAGCGACAGATAATCCTTTTTGCCCGGCTGCTAAATTTCTTCGGTAAAATGCGTTTGACTCCTCAGCTGTAGAAAACCCGGCATATTGTCTGATTGTCCACGGGCGTACAGTGTACATGGTAGAGTAAGGACCACGCAAAAATGGCGGTATTCCTGCTGCATAGTTTAAATGATCCAGTGATTCAATGTCTTCTTTGCTAAAATTCGGCTTCACCTGAATTTTCTCAGGGGTGATCCAATCTGAATTATCTTGATGCGTCGAATTTTCTTGATCACGATCAATATATTTGAGCTCAATATTTGAAAAATCAGGGCGATTACTCATGATAAACTCTCACTGTTAAACAGTTGATCCTGAACTGTGTTCAAAAATTGAATGATATCCATTCCCTGCATCATAAAGTGATCGATTCCCTGTTTTGAATATTCTGTTGCCCGCTCTCTTGGATTCCCAGCTAAAATTAAAATTCCCCGATCCTTGAATGTTTTGCAGAATTCAGGAACCAGATCACCATAATCTGTATCTGAACTGCACAGCATAAAAACCTCACCACTAACCTGTTCGGCTGTTTCTGTATCCTGAAAATCAACGTCTGAGGTAGAGACTTTAAAACCGGCACACCCAAAAATGTTTGATACAAAATTTGCTCTCGCTTTACCCCACTTCTTATCTCCGGCAATTATTGCTGTAACAGCAGGTCTTTTGTTTGTCGTTTTTTGATAGTGATTAGTTCTCTGTCTGAGATTATCAAAAAACTGACCCGGTTTAAATGGTGTCAGTGTATCGTACAGAACTTTTTGAGGATCAAGTATTGAATCTGCTACATTTGATATCGAAGCACCATCTTTAAATGCAGAAGAAAGGGATGTATATAGCTCAGTCGTGTCAATATTGACATTTTTCAACTGAGGTGAAAGCGGGTTTGAAAACTCTTTGTAATCGTCTTTCGGAAGCTCTTCACCTGTGTTTGGGTAGTGATTGGTGCCGGTTAATGTTCTTCCTCGTGTTGCATAAGCTCTCATTTTTTGCTCACCTTCAGTTCGAATTTCGCTTTGAATAAAATTGTGCTTCAGTGATTCTAGCAACCCACCTCGGTTTTCAATCTCTTTAAATAAGTCCCATGCTTTCGTTGCGATTTGATGGGTAAGTGTTTCAATGTAATAGCTGCCGGAAGAGGGATCAGTTGTTTTACTAATATGGGCTTCAGAATCAGAAATGTGGAGAATATTACGTGCAATCCGATTTGAAAATCGATCAGGCTTTTGAAAGTTGATGTCATGCGGAAGAACGAGGACAGAATCTGCTCCACCAATAACTGCAGACATCGCCTCTGTAGTTGAACGAAGTAAATTGTTATAGGCGTCACTCACGGTTTTATTTTGAGGAGTAGATTCTGCGTGAATAAAGAGAGGCAGATTTACATCCAGCTCATAAGCATCAAGTAGGTTGTTCCAAAGAATTCTGGCAGCTCTGAACTTTGCGATTTCAGGGAAATAGAGCGGCCCGGTTGAAAGGCGGGTGAAAAAAGATTTTGCAGCTTTATTGCGGTTAGATTCATCAACAAGATTGAAATACTCACTTGCGGTAGCAATCATAATTGCAAGTTCCTGCACAATGGTTGCCCCGGACAAATGATAGGGCAGGCAGTCTGCAGCAAGCATTTGCACATTCTGTTGAAGGACAATCTGGTTTGCTAAATGTTTTAACTGATCCGGTGAAAGTGGGAGTCTGCCGTGTTGAGCAATATAGGAGTAGGGGTCGTAAACAAACTTAGCTCCTGCAGGCTTAAGGTTGCTCTCAAGAAGCATAGATGCAAATAGAGGCGAGGCAACGCCGGTATCAAATAGAAGTCCCTTAGACTCTAATTTTACGCCTTTTAGTAGTTCATTAAAGTCCTCAAGAGAGTGAATTTGTGTGCCCGTAAGATGCCCGCCATAAGGGGTGGTTTGTCCAATTATTTTTGATTTAATCAAACACGCTGTGACCCCCTGATCATAAAACTCTTTGATCTGTTTGTTTGCTGCTTTGGGATCGTTTTCAGTGATCAAGGCAGTTTTTAAAAATGGTGGGTTGGGAAACTGATTGGAGCTAATTCTTTTTAAGCCACTTAAAT
>SKGY01000249.1 GCA_007117235.1 Balneolaceae bacterium | reverse complement strand
CGTTACTTTTTACGGAGTAAACAATCCGGCAGCAATTCGATTGATGGATAGGGTAGGTTGGAGATAACTGGTGGCTCACTAAATCATTTATCTGCAACAGTTTGACAGTTTATAGCTTGATTTCCCGCTAATCTGATTTAAGGGGACAGGTGGACAAGCTCATCCACTATTATTATTAAAATCAGATTGGAGTCATGAATTTATTTCTATCTATTCTACTGCCACTTTTCGGGACCTTCTATTCCGGTCAGAATATAGACAACAGGTCAGATAAAACTTTTGAAGGAATAGAATTTAAAATAGATGAGTCATCTTTCAATAGACTAAAATCCGGATTGAGAGACAAGACAATCGCAATAGATGATTTTGCCATTTGGATTGAGCGTAATTCAAATATCTACTCAACCTCAGAAACTAGTGAGCAGGATAGAGGTGGTTTATTGAAAGTTTATCTATTGAATTCAAACAGGCAACTACTTGGTGAAAGTGAAATTACTTTGATGAGTATCTCACACTCTCCATCGCCTCTATCTCGTGTGAGTGAAACTCAATTATCATTTTTACTGCAAAGTCAGTTTAATATAAACAGATTCATGCCTGATGATATATATTCTCCTCACATGAACTACATCCGATCATCGGCTGAGACAAACCGACTGGCTTCTGACATTGCTCAAAGAGCAATGAGATCATCTAACTCTGAACACGCTTTGGTACTAATGGTAATTCCTAAGAAAGAGCGATTTCCCAATCCGGTTAGCCCGGCAAGCATTGTGTTTACCGGTACGTTTGAATAAATCAATGTATCTTTAAAATATCTGACAACACGCCTGCCGCCGTCACTTCTCTACCCGCACCGGGACCCTGAATAATTAATGGTTGATCGTTATATCTCCTCGTTCTGATTATGATCAAATTATTTGTCCCTGTTAATCCACCGGCCGGAGATTGTTTTGGAACCGACTGGGTACCGACTTTAATCTTACCATCTTTAAGCTTTCCTGTATACCGTATGGTGTTTCCTTTAGAGTGTTCATGTTCAAACCGGGATTTCCAGTAATCATCAGCTTCGTGAAGACGTTTTAAAAATGTTGTTGAGTCCACATCAGCAAGTTGATTGGGAATCAGTGATTCAACGTCAATTTCATCACGCTCAATTTTTAATCCGCAACGCCTGGCAAGAATTAAAAATTTACGGGCAACATCTTCTCCTGACAAATCATCTCTCGGATCCGGTTCGGCATAACCCAAAGTTCTGGCTTGAATAACACTTTTACTAAATGATTCACCTTTATCCAATTGGGAGAATAGATAGGTCATTGTGCCTGACAAAACTCCGTTCAACTCAATCACATCATCATCAGATAGAATGAGATTGTTAAGGGTGTCGATGATAGGCAGACCTGCTCCAACATTTGTCTCATATAAAAATCTGGTATGGTTTTTATCTGAGAGTTCGTGGAGCTCGTCGTATAGTTTTTGACTCTGAGTGTTAGCAAGCTTACTTGCAGTAACTACATGAATACCTGAAGAGAGAAGCTCTTTATAAAGATTGGCTACTTCTGAATCACCCGTGGCATCTACAAAAATGATTGATCTCTTGTCATACGTTTTGAGTTTGTTGATTATGGAAGTCCAATTTTTCCCGGGGTTATCCTGAAGAGAGTATATAGGATAGGGGGTTTCTGAAGAATTGAACCACTTAACATGTTTTGAATTACAAGCTCCGATAATTTTAACATATGCATTTGCTGAAAGTAGTTTAACAAGTGTACTGCCAACGGCACCAATACCGGCAATAAAAACCTTCTTTTGAAAGTTTACTGATTGATTTAGCGGCTCTGTGTGTGATAATGCGTGAATTTTACTCATAATTAGTAGGCTAAAATTTTTTGAATGTCTATAAATGGTTTTACGATGATATTAAGCTGATCGAACTCAATTAAAAAAGCGTCATGACCATAGAGTGAATGGATTTCATGATATCTTCCATTTGGTAAAAATTGGGCGAGTTCTTTTTGCTCACTTGTTGGGTAGAGCAGATCAGAATCAATCCCGATTACCTGAATTGGAATTTCAACTTGATTTAATACTTCCTGAACTGTTCCTCTATTTCTGGTGATATCGTGGGTATCCATTGCTTTAGTAAGAATGATGTAAGTGTGTGCATCAAATCGTTTGGCAAGTTTTTCACCCTGATAGTTTAAGTAGGACTCTACCTGAAATAGTCCGTTTTCATCCTGAAGTTTTCTTGAAAATTTTCTTTCGTAATCATCCGGAGTACGATAAGTAATCATCGCCATCATTCGGGCCGCGGCAATACCTTTTAAAGGGCCTTTTCCTCTTTCATATTGACCACCATTCCACTCTGCATCACTTTGGATAGCTGCTCGCTGAGCCTGACTTATACCGATTGCCCATGGAGAATGAGATTTACCCATAGCAATCAGTACAGCTGAATTAATACGCTTGTCCATGATTGCAAACTCTAATGCCTGCATGCCACCCATGGAGGCTCCGATAACCAATTCTATGCCTGTAATACCAAGCTCATCAAGAAGAAGTTGTTGAAAGTGAACCATATCCCGGATGGTGATTATCGGAAAATCAGTTCTGTAGGGATTTCCATTTTTGGGGCTTGATGACCATGGTCCCAAAGAGCCATAACAGCTTCCGGGCACGTTAATGCAGATGATAAAATGCTTTGAAGGGTCAGCTATCTTCCCCTCTCCCAATAGTCCGGGAAACCACTCGTCGGCTGCTGCATGACCTGTAAGAGCATGGCAAATCAATACCACGTTATCGCGATTTTCATTCAATGAACCCCAGGTTTTGTAAGCTACATCTGCGTTTTGAAATTCATGGCCTGACTCAGTTACAAATGGAGTTTTAAGCTGAGTTTGCCGAATGCCTTCATTCATTCTTTTATAATTATCACTGTTAATTAGTTTTGTTTAAGGTGCGAGACCACAGGTTCTCTGATTCTGCAGTCTCGCTTATGGATCATATGCTTTAAGCAGGAACAGAAACTTTCTGAAGTGCCTGTTCAAAGTCTGCTATGATATCATCGATATGCTCAATTCCAACCGAAACTCTGATCAGATCTTCTTTCACACCGCCTGATGCCTGCTCTTTTTCAGTAAGCTGCTGGTGAGTGGTTGATGATGGATGAATAACCAGAGTTTTTGCATCTCCCACATTGGCAAGGTGGCTGGCGAGTTCAACACTCTCAATAAAGTCTCGGGCAGCATCGTAACCACCTTTTACACCAAACGTCAAGACAGCCCCAAACCTCCCTTCACGCAGATATTTCTTGCCATTTTCGTGATGAGGATGACTAGGAAGCCCTGTATAGTTTACCCATGATACGGCGTCGTGCTTCTCAAGCCATTGGGCTAATTTTAGTGCATTCTCAGCATGGCGTTCTGCACGGAGCGAAAGCGTTTCAAGCCCTTGAAGAAGCAGGAAACTATTAAACGGTGCGAGAGCAGGGCCAATATCTCTGAGACCTTCAACCCGTGCACGAATTGCAAACGCTATATTTCCAAACGGACCATTTTCACCAAAAACTTCCCAGAAATTTAATCCGTGATATGCCGGTGAGGGATCGGTAAAAAGTGGATAACGTCCGTTACCCCAGTCAAAATTTCCGGCGTCTACAATGATTCCGCCAACACTTGTTCCATGTCCGCCAATCCATTTAGTGGCAGATTGAACTACCACGTTTGCACCATGATCAATTGGTCGGGCAATAGCACCGCCGGCGCCAAACGTATTATCTACAACAAGTGCTACACCGTGCTTTTTAGCAACGGCTGCGATGCCATCAAAATCGGGCACATTACCTTTGGGATTGCCAATACTCTCAACATAGATCGCTTTGGTATTCTCATCAATGGCAGCTTCAAACGATTCGGGTGAATCCTGTCCGTCCACAAATTTTACATTGATACCAAGTCTTGGAAGCGTCACTTTGAATTGATTATAAGTTCCGCCATATAGATTTGGGGTAGAGACAATATTATCACCGGCTGTGGCGAGGTTAGTGATAGCTAAAAATTGTGCAGCCTGACCTGAAGCTGTAGCCACAGCGGCAACACCCCCTTCAAGTGCAGCTACCCGTTTTTCAAAAACATCCGTTGTTGGATTCATGATTCTGGTGTAAATATTTCCAAACTCTTTCAATGCAAAAAGGGTGGCGGCATGATCGGTATCATCAAACTGGTAGGAGGTAGTTTGATAAATCGGTACAGCTCTCGATCCAGTAGTAGGATCCGGTTCCTGCCCCGCGTGAAGCTGGAGCGTTTCGTACTTGTAGTTTTTAGATTGTCCGTTTGTGCTCATTGTTATTTGATTTGTAGTGTTTGTTTTTATTTAAAATGTTTGACAATAATCCCCTCCTTTTTAAGGAGGGCTCATTTTTTGAACGCGTTAGCGAATTTAGGGGTGGTTGGATCAGGGTACGTAACCATCAAAGAACCACCTGTAGTCCCCCTTTGATTGGGGGGATGTAAAGCAGGGACTTGATCTTTGAACTGTTTACAATTTAGATCAACGCCCCGTTTACACCCCTCAAGGGGAGACTTTTTCATCCCGGTCCCGAATTAAAAACTGATGATCTACCTTTATGCATCGATTCTGGACCAAAGTAATGCCTTGTTCCTTTGCTTTTTCTACTTGTTCGGGATGTGATCCAACTCCCAGCTGCAGCCATATAATTTTTGGATTCAGCTCTAATGCCTGATCAACAATCTCAGCAACAAATTCCGGTTTGATGAAGATGTCGACGGCATCAACAGGTTCAGGAATTGAATTCAGATCGGGGTACGCTTTAAGTCCGAGAATTTCATCCGCACCGGGATTCACCGGATAAACTGTATAGCCCGCTCTCTTCAGATAGCTACCAACATAATAGCTGTCCTTATGTCTGTTCCGGGAAATCCCGACAATTGCGATGGACTTAATATCATCGAGAAACTCCTCGATACGGTCAGTCTCTTCTATGAGCTCCGGTGTAGCCCTCATTTTTTTGTCGTACCAGCTGTTAAATGTGTTTTTCAATGTGTTAAGAATTTATTCAGTTCAAAAAAGTCCCCTCTTGAGAGGGGATTTAGGGGTGTGTAAAGTGAAGGCTGAGGAGTTTGGTTTTAATAAGAAAACCCACTCAAAGCCGCGTGAACACCCCTCAAATACTTCCGCTCAACGCGTCAGCATTATCTCCCCTCGAGTGGAGATATAAAAAAAGCCTCTTCCGAAAATCCTGATAAGGGAAAGATTTTCAGAAGAGGCTTT
>SKGY01000026.1 GCA_007117235.1 Balneolaceae bacterium | reverse complement strand
TTTTACCCAGCCCTATATAAAAGTGAACCACCTGACAGACCGCGGCGTCTACGCCGAAAACACGGCTCGCAACTACCTGAACGAACTGGCGGAACTGCAGATCCTGGAGAAGAAAGAGATTAAGGGAAAGCACTACTACATCAACCCGGCACTGGTGGAGATTTTATCTTATTAAACCGCAGGGGGAGGAACCGCAGAGGACGCCAAGGCCGCAAAGATAGTATAAAACCTTAGCGCACTTGGCGGTCTTAGCGGTTATTAACCGCTTGGTAGACTTTGTCTGCGAACTCTCCGATGAGTGACGAATCGAGCCAGCGGGTTACGATGACGATATCGTTTTCCTGATCAACAAGAATGAAGTTGCCTCCGAACCCGGCTGCGTAGTAAATATGATCGGGTGTAACACCCCAGTCGGCATCGCCTTTCAGTGTCCACCACATGAGGGCGTAATCGGGATTGGGCTCTGATGGAGCCACTGCTTTTTCGATCCACTCGGATGAGATCAGCTGATTACCATTCCAGTTTCCGTCTCTCGCAAAAAGAAGTCCAAACCGTGCCTGGTCAAGCGTGTTGATAAACATTCCGCCACCATGATGTCCGCCGCCACTAACTGACTGCATTTTTAACCCGTCAATCTCTGTCCACGACTCGTCGTAGCCGGTCCACCGCCACGTTGTTGAAGCCCCGATGGGATCCATGATTCGATCCTTCAGAACCACCGGTAGTGGATTTCTATAGACGTGAAGAAGGGAGTAGGCGAGCACATTCACACGAACGTCATTGTATTTGTAGTGAGTGCCCGGCTCATTCAGCTCACGAAATCTCCAGTCATCAACAGTCCCCTCTCTTGGTGGACGATCGGTCCAGTCTTCAAGGCCAAAAAGCGACCCTGACCAGTCTGATGATTGGTTGAGCAGATGCTCCCAGGTAACTTTGCTGTTGTGTTCGCCGGCAAAGGTACCGTCCCAAACGTAGTTTTCAACTCTGTCGTTGGTTGATGATATCAATCCATCATCCCAGGCAAGACCGGCAACGGTGCTGAGGTAGCTTTTCGTAACGCTGAAGGTCATATCAACCCGCTCCAGATCACCCCAGCTTGCTATAAGGTATCCATCCTTTATGATCATACCGGCAGGTCCGCCACGCTCCCGGGTTGGCCCGCGAAGTTTGTGATTGGGCTCACGACTAAACGCCTGAAGAATGGCCAGACGTAGATCGCGCTCCACACTGTTTTCATTTTCCATTGCGAATGAGATGGCCTCGTTGAGAAGATCGGAATTGAATCCGACATCTTCTGCAGATCTCTGTTCCCATTCAGCGCCAAACTCAGGAAAGTATAACTCCTGCGCCAGAGCAGTGGGGATATTTATGATCAGCAGGCAAAAAAGAGCGCCTTTTATCACATTAGATACGGGGGACAGTTTCATGACTTTTGAGACTTGTTATGGTTGAGAGATCACTAATAAAATTGACTACTGAATTCTGAATCTCAAACCACCCATAACCCAGCGACCGGGCATTGGCGGCCCCAGAATTTCCTGATACTGGGTGTCGGTGAGATTGAGTATTTGAGTATAAATAGTTGCCCTGTTCATGAGCCGTGCTTCGATATTGAGGTTAGTCACAAAATAACTATCGGGCACAACTGCTCCAATTACCTGTGCTGTCTCACTTGATCGCACTCGGTATGATGATTGGGAGTTGATCAAAAATCTGCCAACAGATGCCCGTAATCCTAGCGATAGCTGATGAGACGGATGGTTGGCGATGTACTTTGATACCTCACCGGTTTCTGCTGATGTGCGGATAAACGTATAGCCCGCATCAATTCCGAGTGATTGTGATGCAGAGAGCCGTACTTGCTGTGACGCCTGAAATTCAATACCGGAGGTCTGTGCTTCAGAGATATTTTGAGAGTAGAAGTAGTTCTCATTCGGCTGAAGATTATCAGCGTTTGTTATGTTATTTGAATTGGTGAGGATATAGTCGATCAGATTGGTTGATGTCCGGTAAAATCCTGTCACAGAGAGGATTGTTTGAGATGCCGGTCTCCAGTCAGCTCCTGCATCAAATGAGTAAGATTTTTCAGGCTCAAGATCGGGGTTGCCGATATTTCGTCCCGGCGCAAGATTCGGAATTTGTGATGAGATAAAACGCTCGGTAAAATCCCCAACCCGAATCGCCCGGCCTGCAGAACCACGGAGTGTCACGTCGCCAAGATCGTATGATGTGCTTAGCTGTGGCAGAAACTGTGCGTTGCTCTGAGCATCAAACTGCACACGGGAGCTCACCGTCATGTTCAGCCGATCGATAGGGTTCAGCTGAGTGATCAGATAGATTCCACCCATCACTTCATCGTGATTGCCGCGGTCGGTGCTTACAATCTGCTTGTTGGTCAGCTGTGCACCACCCATGATGCGTGCAGGGCCTGCGCCAACTTGTCCCGTTGTGATCTGATGGGAGAGGTTTAGGAAATATCGGTCAGTGGTGTGCTCATTGGCCGGAATACCAATACGTGAGTTGAAATCAAAAATGTCATCAACTTGACGCCATGATGCATTAAACTCAGTTCTCTGATTACCGGTATCTCGTGTAATGGAGGAGAGAATCCAGCGGCTTGTGATCTCTTCAACAGATTCGTCAAATTCACTACGGGTATAGAAGTAGCGGGCGCTAAAGTCACGATCTTCAACGCCACCGCGCACATAGAATGACCAGTCATCCGCCAGGCGATAGGAGAAAGAGGCAGACATGCTGGTTTGATTGAAATAGTTGTTGTAAAACTCGTCGGGTGAAACGCCGGCATCAAACCCGGGATTTACCAGGCGCTCGCCATCAGAAGAGAGTGTTCGCAGGGATGCACTGAGCCTCCATCGGTTTTTTTGGAGTTCAACGGCAGCGTCGCCTGAAAGCAGATTGTTCTGCCCGGTTGCAACATCGGCCACGGCATACGATACGATTCCGCCGGTCCGATTCACCTCTTTCTCCATGTACATTTTGGTCTTGATATGGACAACACCACCAACGGCGTCGGCACCAAACGATGCGCTGGAAGGGCCACGAATAAGTTCGATCTGACCAATCTCAGCCAGTGAAATAGGAATATTTGTGTTGAAATGCGCAGTAAGAGGATCGTTGAGCGGAACGTTGTCCAGCATAAACAGCACCTGCGAATACGTGCTTCCACGGATGCCCACATCAGCCTGCACGCCGAAACCCTGACGCGAATTCATATTTATTCCGGGAAGTGTGCGAAGCAGTTCATCAACGGAAGTAACCGGCATTTCGCGGATATCGGCTTGAGTAATAACTGAAACGTGCTTGCCGCTTTCAGATACGGTGGAGGAAATTCTTGAGGCTGTAACCTGAATTGAGTCGAGCTTAACGGTTGTCTGGCCAAACAGTGGCTGTGCCAACACAATGAGAGACAATGATGTAGCAATGGCTAGTTGTTTAAATAGATTCATAACGTGTCGAGAACTGATATTTTTTGATTTTGCTTAAGTCGAGACAAAGGTAAAACAGTTCATCAAGAGCAACAAAGTGAAGCTAAAAAAAGGGTTTAAAACCCTGCTTTTAAGAAATATGAGTCTTTATTCAGTGTTTTCATAGTGGAATGATAGAAGCGTTCGGATAGTTTGACAAAGCGTGGCAACTCAAACCAAAATATACCATCTGTTAAGTGACGAGCAGGTCAAAAAGAAGATTGAGCGGATAACGGTTTACCTATCCTTCATTCTGTTCATTGGTCACCTGGTTCTTATTTTTATACGGAACTCCTTCCCCGAAATAAGTTATCTGCAATCGCTGAACTCAAACTACCTCGCCGCACTCTACACGCCGTTCAGTATTATTTTGGTGTATGAAGTCTATCTGCTGATTTTGGCACTTCCGCTATCATTTTCCAACTCCATCAGAAAACAGTATGAGATTATTTCGCTGATTATTATTCGCCGGGTATTCAAAGATATCTCCATGTTTGATGATTTTGATCAGATTGCCGAGCAGAAAGATGTGATTCTTCAGCTGGCTACAGATTTGGGCAGCGGGTTACTGCTCTTCTTTTTAGTTGGTCTCTATTATCAGGTCAGTTTGAAGAGGAAAAAACTATCGTCACTATCCGACAGTGAGATCAAACGTTTTGTCTACCTGAAGGAGAGAGTTGCGCTGCTGCTGCTTTTTGTATTTACGTCGTTAACATTTCTCTCTGTATATGAATTTGGCACTGAAGTTTATAACCTGATTGTTTACGAAGAGCCGTTTACACTCGATCTCAACGTGATCTTCTTTGTGGAGTTCTACACGGTGATGATCTTTGCCGATGTCTTTATTTTCATCGCTTCGTTTATGTTCAGCCAGACCTACGCAAGATTGTTGCGAAATGCGGGTTTTGTCTGTTCCACGGTAATTCTTCGAATCTCGCTCTCTGCAGATCCACAGTATGGCGGATGGATTGCAGCAACGGCACTTATCACCGGTATTTTGTCACAGCTCATCTATGTCTATTTCAGCCGGATTGAAAAGAGGGAATCTGAAGAGGAGTGATAACCTGCTTAAGACAATCCGATAAGGCGGTTGGTGCGTATTGTAGATAGAGAGTGAATTTTAACCTAACCAAACTAATTATGGACAACTTATTTAAACAAACAGCATATTTATTAGTCATCTTTTCAGTCACACTATTTGCAATTTCATGCGGTTCCAACGTCACCGAAGCAGAAATGGACGAAACGGTACGTGAAGGAGCGGTTGTCACACTTCAGAATAGAGGAGCACAGGCGTACATCATATCATCTATAAATGGTGATGGAGTTGAAGCTGAAATTGGTGCCAACAATCCGGATATGATTATGGAGATAGGCAGACGCTATACATTTCAAAATGAAGCCGGCGCATCATCACATCCACTGGAATTCAGAAATGCAGACCGGGAAATTCTATTCGGACAACGAGGAACAGGATTGTTCGGTGACAATCCCGATGTTGATGTTGTGAGAAGCGGAGACGCCGTCACATTCACCCTTACGCCCGAACTGGCCGCCGTTCTCGCCGACTACGTCTGCTCTTTCCACCCCGGGATGAATGGTGGGATTACGACGGTGGAGTAAAGAATAATACAGATGCTAATGAATATTGAACAGATGAACAGACGAATTTTGAACCGATGAAGTATTGAACATTTAATTTGGCTATTTAATTAAAAATCAGAAACTTCCTCTGTTCCTCTGTTCCTCTGTTCCTCTGTTCCTCTGTTCCTCTGTTCCTCTGTTCCTCTGTTCCTCTGTTCCTCTGTTCCT
>SKGY01000038.1 GCA_007117235.1 Balneolaceae bacterium | reverse complement strand
TACTTATATTTAAATCCGATGGAGTTGGTCAAAGCTTTTATGTTTTCTTCACTGCCTGTTAAAAAATGCCAGCCTTCTTCAGATCCAGGTCTGTTCAAGGCATTAATGTAACGTTCTTTATATTCTGCTGCCAGCTCCGGGCCTTCTTCAGGATCGATACTGAATGAAATAATGGTGTAATCTTTTCCGGGTGTCCATACCAACTCACTAATTGTTGAAAAAACCCCATCAAGAACAAGGCTACAGAGAATAGGGCACTCATAGTAGAGTGGGTTCAGTAGAACAGGTTTTCCACTTTCAATAAGCTCACCAATACTAACAGAATCACCGTTTGAGTTTGCGAATTTCAGATCTAATGGTACCTGATCGCCAAGTTTTTCATCCACGCCAATATCATCTAAAATGGCTGGCCTATTCTGATTAAGCTGTGCGTTTGCTGTATCAAAAATGAAAAACACTGATAGCCAAGAAATAAGTATCAGTGTTGACTTCATAATCGATTTATTCTTCAATAGATTCTCGAGCAATTAATGTGATAGCACTATCAATTGGAATTCTGTAGATACGTTCTTCCGGATCCACGACTCCAAATGAATTTAACGTGGCTCTGTCTTTTTGCTGAATTTCGTTAAGTCTGTAACTTTGACTTGCTTCAGATTGCTGCACACCGGCACCGGTAAACGTGTATTGATAGATCGCCATTATAGACAAAACCATAATGGTGATAACAGCTGTTCCAAAGGTTGACCAAAATATCAGTCTTGGATAATTTAGTTTATCAGGGTCAGCGCCAAACTCAACTGACTCCGCAAATTTATCTGACGTTTCCAGAGTAAATGTTTCATCCTCATTAACGGGGTCAGGCTTGCTTTCGCGCGTCCAATTTTCAATTTCTTTTACGGTAACACCTTGTTCTTTCGCAAGTTGTTGCTTGCCATCAGCATCCAAAGAAGCAGCTTTCAGTACAATTGCTGCTTTTTGTTCTTTTGTAAGATTTTTCGAATCCGAACTCATGGGAATATAGCTTGAAAATTAGTGATGGTAGTGCTTATTGAGAGAGTCTGACAGGTAGGGGTCGCTGACCGGAACCATATTGTGCTTCTTAAATTTCCGGAAAAACAGACCAATGAAAATTCCTCCAAGACCGATTAAAGTTGCAAAATCGAGCCAGCTTATAGCAATATCACCGTGGTTTAGTACCGGCATGATGATCCAATGTAGTTCAATCAGATGCATGGCAATGATTAATACAGACACAAATCCAAGTACCTTTTGATTATGTTTTGGCTCTCGGTTTAAAAGTAACAGGAACGGTATGACAAATCTTCCAATAATCAATGAATAAGAAATGATAGCCCAGCTCCCTTCAAGCCTGTGATAGTACCAGATTGTTGCTTCCGGAATATTGGCATAATAAATAAGAAGAAATTGACTGAATGCGATGTAGGCATAAAACACAGTAAAGCCAAATAACCATGCCCCTAAGTCATAAATATGAGCTTTACCTATTGTATTCTTAAGCATTCCGTTTCGCTGAAGCCAGAAAACAATAAGTATAATTGCAGGCAGAAGGGCCTGGAAACTCATGGCGAAGAAATAGACACCAAACATTGTGGAAAACCAGTGCGCATCCAAAGACATTAACCAGTCGAAACTTGCAAATGCAATCGTAATCGCAAAAATGAGAATACCAGGAGCGCTTAATTTTCTAAAGATGTGTACCAAACCCCAATCGTTAGTTTCATCCATCTCAATGGATGTTTTATGAAGTTTGTATCCAAGGAAACCCCAAATACCAAAATAGATAAATTGACGAATAACAAAGAATGGTTCATTAAGGTAGGGTACCTTGCCAAGCATGATTGGATCATTTGCAACGTACTCGGTATTTGTCCATGAATAAAGACTGCTCATTCCTAAAAAAACAGGGATCATGAAAATAGACCACACAGCGATGTTTGAAAATAGTGATTCAGGTATGCGCCTGATTACAGTTCCCCATGATGATTTCGTGACATGATGTATCATCACCAGAATAAGGGCTGCTAGTGCAAAACTGGTAAAAAATGTGAAACTGGTCAGATAGGAATAGAAAAACTGCTCTGAATTGAGAAAATAGCCAACACCGCTGGCAATTAAACCAACTATACCGATACTAAAAAACGTTTTTGCAACATCTCTTTGTGCCGGAAATTGAACAGAATCAGTTAAGTTTGGACTACTAGATGCCATGAAATTAGTTCTTTATTCGCTCTGTGTTAATTGTCAGATAATGATCGGATAAATTCTACGAGTGACTGCAATTCGCTTTCAGACAGATAATCGTAAGCAAGCATCACATTGTCGTAACCTTCTACGATTAGTGCATCTGGTTCAACAATAGACTCTATGAGATAATCTTCATCTGCGATTTGTGATGTACCGTCTGTAAAGTTTCTTTCGGCTCCATATAAATTCAAAAATGATGGGCCAACAAGCCGGGATCCATCTTGTGAGTGACAGGCTGTACATGCGTTTTGCACATAAAGTCTTTCGCCACGCTCAACTGATACTTCATCGCTGGCGCCTGCAGCCCGTGCAGCTGCTAGTTCTTCAAGTCTAACACGTTCCTGAGCATCCTCTTCAATAAGGACAGCCAGGTCCACATCAAACTGAGTCATTTCAGATTCAGGAATATTCTGACTTCTTTGTAGAGCTCTGATGTAAGCTACAATTGCCCATCGGTCTTCCACTTTAATTTGAGTATTGTAAGCAGGCATGTTTCTAATACCATTCGCAATGGCTGAATATAACTCTCCATCAGGCATGTCGTAGCTAGCTTCGCGATGGAACGTAGGAGCCGGTACATAACCGTAACCCTCTGTCATAATAATGCCCTGTCCGTCGCCGGTGCCACCGTGGCAGACCTGGCAATAGATATCATAAACAACTCTTCCACGCTCTATAAACTCACGATTAATTTCAATAGGATTTCTCGTAACAAAGTCACCGTTATCATTTACGCCTTCGAAAAGGGCAGTATCATGCCTTAAATTTCCACGAGAAATGGTTCCTTCAACCGGCATTCTCATTGAGCGGTTATCCTCAAAAAAAGGATTCACCTGTTGTGCATTGAAGCGCTCCTGCTCATCCATATTTTGTTGAGGATGGATTGGCGGCTTATCGGACATTTGTCCACGACACGACATCATCACAAATGATATCAGTAGAAGTGTAATAATTCGGGTAATCGTTGCTTGCATAATTCTTGGTTGATCTTATAAATCTTAAAGTGATGACTTATGCGTCGTAAATTTCTTCAATGTTTGTTCCACCTGCTTCAGAAAGCATTTTTTGAACTTTTTCAGAATCAAATTGTGGATCCTCTGACTCTATACATACAAAAAAACCATCATCAGTAACCTTTTTGAAATTCTCAGAGTTGAAAAGGGGGTGGTTAAATCGCGGAAGGCCATTTAAGAAGAACATTCCAAAAACAGCCCCAAAAGCTGACAGCAAAATTGTGAGCTCAAATGTTACCGGAATCCAAGCAGGAACATTCATTAATGTCTTACCACTAATATTTAACGGGTAATCAATTACCATCATCCAATATATCATAGCGATTGCTCCAAAAAAGCCAACTAAACCGTGACTTATAACAATCCACCCGAGTTTAGATTTCTGCAAACTCATCGCTCTATCCATTCCATGAATTGGGAATGGGCTAAATGTATCGAAGTTACGATAGCCATTTTTATTTACGATAGTCGCAGCGTCGATGAGTTCCTTTGGATTGCTGAACTCGGCGAGTACGCCATATAAAGTTTTATTGTTTGAAGATTGACTCATTGTTCTATCTCTTTAAACTGATTCTTTCGTTGGTTTCGGTACTTCAACTTTAGGCTCTACATACTTTCCCGTTTTTTCGTCGTAGTTGTGTGGATCGGCTTGTGGCATTACACCTTTAAGCTCGGCAACGGCAACCATCGGCAAAAAGCGAAGGAAGAGTAAAAAGTTAGTAAAGAAGAGGCCGAAAGTTCCTACGTAAGTAATTACATCCCAGAAAGTTGGTGAATAGTAACCCCAAGATGACGGAAGAAAATCGGTTGATAATGACGTAACTGTAATTACGAATCGCTCAAACCACATACCAATATTAACTACAATTGATATGAAAAAGGTGAAACCTACATTACGCCGTAATTTCTTAGACCAAAAAACCTGCGGGGAAATTACGTTACAGGCAATCATAATCCAGTATGCCCATGCATAAGGACCAATTGCACGAAGTATAAAGATTGCTTTCTCATACTCTACACCACTGTACCAGGCTATGAAAAACTCCATCAGGTACGCAAAACCTACCATAGATCCGGTCACGAGAATAATAATGTTCATTTTCTCAATATGATCCACAGTCATGATATCCTCAAGTCCATAGATTTTACGACAGATAATCATCAAGGTAAGCACCATTGCAAACCCGGAGAATACCGCCCCGGCTACGAAGTAAGGAGGGAAAATTGTTGTGTGCCATCCCGGAATAATTGAGACAGCAAAGTCAAAAGAAACAATTGTATGAACAGATAATACAAGTGGTGTTGCCAGACCTGCAAGAATCATGTAAGATTTTTCGTAATTCCACCAGTGCCTGTTACTGCCTCTCCATCCAAGGGCGAAGGTACCGTATAATACTTTTCCAACTTTACTTTTGATTCGATCTCTAACCGTTGCAAGATCAGGAACTAATCCGACGTACCAGAAGAGAAGTGAAACTGTAAAGTAGGTGGACACCGCAAACACGTCCCAAAGAAGGGGAGAGTTGAAGTTTGGCCACATAGCCATCTGATTGGGAATAGGAAATACCCAATAGATAACCCAGATACGGCCAACGTGTATAGCAGGGAAAATACCCGCACACATAACTGCAAAAATGGTCATAGCTTCCGCAAAACGGTTAATCGCTGTTCGCCAATCTTGCCTGAAGAGGAAAAGGATAGCAGAAATCAAAGTTCCGGCGTGTCCAATACCAACCCACCATACAAAGTTGATAATTGCCCAACCCCATCCTACAGGAGCGTTAAGTCCCCAAATACCTGTCCCTTCCCAGATCAAGTATCCGATTGAAGCCAGCAGTACCAGCAGCAGGATATTGGAAATACCAAAGGCCACATACCAAAGCTTAGGGGTGGGACGAAGATTGATGTCCGTCACCAATGCAGTGATACTTTTAAAATCGTGGTTCCCTTTGACTAGAGCCGGCTCAGGAACGTATTCGTACGTTTTACTCATGTTAAATCAGTTGCGATTAAATAT
>SKGY01000217.1 GCA_007117235.1 Balneolaceae bacterium | reverse complement strand
TTCGTAATAATATTCGCTTCTTGTGCTACAACGGATACCCAGCGAGTCACCACTCAGCCTCAACTTGAGTACGAAGAGATACCGATACTTGAAGATTACATCACTAAAGAATTTCCACGGCCTGATCAGTGGGCGATGTATCCGGGTGGCAATGCGGCATTGAACAGGACAATTCAACTAAGTATCAGAATTCCGGAGCAGGCACGAAGAGACGGCTATGCCGGACGAGTCATTCTCTCATACATTGTTGATGAGAATGGTAATACCGGACAAGTTGAAGCACTGATGAGTCCGCATGAGGCTATTACGGAAATGTATAAAGATATTATCGCGGCCCTACAACAGTGGAAGCCTGCCATGTTAGATGGAAAACCTGTTGCTCAAAGATATTACATAACTACTACGTTTCGAGATGGTAATGCTGAAGAGGACAGTTAGACAAATACAGCACGCCTTAAGCGATGTCCAAAAAGAATCTTCCCGAAAAAATTTGCCCTGTTTGTAACAGGCCGTTCACCTGGAGAAAAAAATGGGGGAGAGACTGGGAGAATGTTAAGTATTGCAGCGAAAGATGCAGGCGGAATAAAAACAGCTCTTCTTAAACTCAGCAACCTTCTTCAGTACTCTACAAGTCCCCCTACCGAAGGGTTGGCGCCATGTGTGGTTTGAAGGGGGAGGAGGTACGCTTTTTTGCGGACCGAGGGGGATGCCCGACTTTCAGAGAGCACTCCAAAGCAACTTCAATCACAAAACCATCTAAAATTTAGTTTAATGTAAAACCATGTTAAGATTCCGGAAACCGAGAAACATTCGGAAATATCCGGACCAAATTTTTGTAGTAGTAGAACTATGGAAAACTACTACAATTACCTATTTACATTATCCACGTTATTTTTAACACTGTTATTTAATCCGGCTGTGACAACGACAGCTCAGGATACTCAATTTGATGAAGCGTCTGTTGAAGGAACAGTGGTGGACCAATCCGGCCAACCTATACCCGGTGCAACGGTTTCTATTCTGCTTCAGAATGAGGAATTGGTTACCGGAACGAATACATCAATGGATGGGGAGTTTCAGCTCGATCTGAATCCGGGAAATTATATTTTAAGAATTACTTATGTCTCTTACTCAAATCATGAGGAGCGAATTGGATTGGTAGATGGAGAAGCATTAGATATAGGTGAAATCAGATTAAATCAATCTACTCAGCAGCTTGATGAGGTGGTTGTGGAGTCTCAGGCAGCGGCAGTTGAAATGCGCCTCGATAGACGAATTTACAGAGCCGATGCCGAAATGGAAGCTATTGGCGGATCAGCATTGGACCTACTGGAAAATATACCATCGCTCGAAACAGATTTTGATGGAAATGTTAGCCTGAGGGGGAGTGATAATGTGAGAGTATTAATCAACGGCCGCCCATCTGCACTTCTCAGTGGCGGCACTGACGCACTTGCTTCAATTCCATCAAGTAATATTGAGAGGGTAGAAGTAATCACTAACCCGTCAGCACGGTATGATGCTCAAGGTGATGCAGGCGTAATCAATATAGTTTTGAAGAGAAACAGGTTAACGGGGCTTAACGGATCAGTATCGGCTCGAACAGGGATTCCGGATGATCACAGAATTTCGACGAATCTAAATTCAATGACGAACAATGCTAATTGGTTTGCAAATCTGGGTTTACGTTATCGAGATCGCCCGTCAGAAAGAAATCGATTTCAGCGTTTTCAATCAGCAGATACATCTTATCAATATAGCCAGAGTCAGGAGAGATCAAGAGCTGAACTTCGAGGTGATATTAGATTAGGTGCAGAATTTTTTATTAGTGATCGTCAGACATTGACTCCATCCGCATTTTTTAGAATCAGAGATCGGGATAACCGGTCTGATACATTTTACCGGGACATGGACATTCTTGGAAATCTGGAGCGCGAAGTTTTTCGTGAAGATATTGAGGATGAAGATCGCACTAACTTTGAATTCGATTTAGCCTATGAGTTTGATATAGGTGGTGAGTCAAATCAGCAACTAAGAGCTGATATAAAATTTGATTATCAACCTGAAACAGAAGCATCAAATCTGAGAGAGTTTAATCAAATTACAGGTGAGGATATCGTAAGGCAGAGAACAGATAATTACGAGGAGACAACAGATTTTTTAATTCAAGCCGATTATAGAAGAGATCTTGGTGACTCGGCAGAGTTTGAGGCCGGATTTAGATCAACCAATCGGTGGGTCAACAATGACTACACGGTAGAAGAACTTCAGAATGGTATTTGGGTGCCTTTCGAAAACTTCAATGACGATTTTAGGTACACTCAAAATATAAATGCGGCTTACGGAATCCTGTCATCTCAATTTGGAAAGTTTTCGGTTCAGGGTGGTCTGCGGCTGGAACAGACAGTTATAGAAACAGAGCTGATTGAAAGTGGTGAGGGATCAGAACAAAACTATCTGAATCTGTTTCCGAGTGTATTTATGAACTATGAGTTTAATGATCAGAATTCTGTTCAAGTAAGTTACAGCAGACGTTTATCAAGACCGCGATTCAGAAACATTCTTCCATTTTCAAACTTCAGAGATTCAAGAAATATATTTACCGGCAACCCAAATCTTAATCCGGTCTTTTCTGACTCGTATGAACTAAGCTACTTGCGCCTCTGGAATTCAGGCTCAGTATCGACCAGTGTGTATCACAGATACCGGACCGGAGTGGTGGAAAGAATCACTGAACTGGATAGTGATGGAATAACAAGACGTTTTCCCATCAATCTTTCAACGCAATCAAATTGGGGAACTGAGTTAGCGGTGAGCCAGCGTCTCTTTAATTCACTAAGATTGAGGGGTAGCGCCAATTACTATTTTTCGGATACCGAGGGCACGTTTAACAATCAAATTTTTGAACGAACCACATCCGCTTTTTTTGGAAGGCTAAGGATTCAATGGGAGTTTATTGATGGAGTGAATTTTCAATCGACCTATTTTTACAGCGGGCCAAGAAATACAACGCAAGGAACCAGATCCTCATCTTATGGGCTCAATTCCGGTATCTCTGTTGATCTTTGGGATGGTGACGCTACACTATCTTTAAGTGGGCGCGATCTGCTAAATACCCGTGGTAGAAATACTATCATAGAAGAGCCAAACTTCTATAGCGAAGATGAGTCAAGATGGAGAACTAGATCATTCCGCCTTAACTTTATCTGGAGATTTAGCAGTATAGGTGGGTAAATTAATATCGTAGACTTACTCAATAACGTGAATTGTTATTTTTTGTCATTCTGACGGAGGTCAGAATCTCCAGTCTTTGCATAGTTGGGGGATCCTGATCCGCCAACCGGCGGACATGATGACTGTAAATAGTTTAAATCTATCTGGAACCGGAGTCGGTAAATTTCTTCACTCGTTCAGGATCATCAGGCTGGGTAAGAAGACTGGCGGAAATCAATAGAGTAATGTTTGCAGCAAGTCCATACATACCTTCGTGCATTGGGAATGGTTTCAATTCCGGGAACATCAGAAAGAAAATATTTACCGTGATCCCCCCGAAAAGTCCCAATAGTGCACCTGCCTTAGTAGCTCTCTTCCAGTAGAACATGGCGAAAATAATTGGAAATATTTGAGCTACACCACCGTATGATCCAAGCAGTAATGCTACGATGGATACATCGATCACCACCGCAAACAGATAGGCAATTAGTCCTATAATCAAGACCGAAATCTGAATTAAAAAGCGTTCATTTTTATCTGAAAGCGGGTTTTTCAGAAGTGGTGAAATTCCATCCCGAACGCCAACCGAAGCGGCTGAGTGTAGTATGGCATCACCTGATGACATGGATGCTGCCAAGGCGCCTGCACAGAAAAGTCCGATAACTATTGCCGGCAGATCTAACTGCATTAAGATGTAGGGTAGAATGCTGTCAGCCGGTTCCACACCGGGAAACATGACAATGGCTGAAAATCCAATTAGTAAAATTGGAACCAGAAAAATCATGAATGTTGGATAGAGCACAACACTCAAGCGTAGTGTTTTGACATTTTTAGCAGCGTAACTCCTCATAAAAAAGTGGGGCCATACAGAAAACCCAACAGCTGATACAAGCACCGCGGAGCTATAACCCCACCAATTCCATTCATCACCATTTGCTGTGAGTCCCGGGGCTGCCAGCATAGCTTCATTTCCGTAGTCGATTATTGCGGTGAACATCTCTCCAATTCCACCATAAAGCGTATTTGGCAGATAGATTCCCAATACCCAGGCCATAATCATCATAAACATTCCCTGAAAGGCATTCGACCAGCCTACACCCATCACACCACTGAAATAGACATAAATGAGCACAATGATGTAGGTAACGCCGGCGCCTGCCCAAAATGGGATCAAACCTTCACTTATCACATTCAGCACATACCCTGCACCAACCATTTGTAGCGTCAGATACGGGATGAAGACAACAACACTTAACGCTCCCATCATCACGGACAGAAATTTACTGTCGAATCGATCAGCAAGGAGTTCGGCCTGAGTAACATATCCGTAGCGTTTCCCCAGACGCCAGGCCCTGGGGCCGAAAAAGTAGAGTGGCACAATACCAATCACTCCATATGCAATGATATAGAATGCTGCCGCACCACGGGAATATGCCCATCCGGGTCCGCCGAGAAAGGCAAATGATGAAAAGATGGATGCGCCCAGCACAAAGTATAGAATGAACGCATTCATACTGCGATCGCCGGCTACGTATCCCGATACACTTTTCGAAATGTTTAGCGACGGTATGATGCCGGTCAAAAGCGAGATCAACAAGTAGAGACCTACAATAAGTAAGATAACTGTTCCTGTCTCCATCAATCACTGTCTTGATTTGATTCAGAAAGATAGAGACCGAAAATAGCTGCAAAACTGATAATGACCCACAGTATAATCCATGCAAATGATAGAGGGAAACCAAAAATCAGTGGAGTAGCTGAGGCAAACAGGGCATAGCCCGGCCACATGATGGCTATTGAAGTTAGGCCCATAATTATTATGAACAGAACTCTGACACGGCTAAGGGTAAATGCAAATGCCGACTCCGTTTTGTTGTGGGATTTTTTTGACATGCCTGAATCTATTCTATTAGCATGAAAAGAAAAAGTGAAATGCTCTTATCAAATACCGAGAAATTTAATTGGTAACAATTCTCCCCTCCTTACGAAGAGCCTGTCCGGCACTCGACGGAAGGGGCCGGGCCTGCCTGCTCGAAGCCGCGTCGGCATAGGCAGGGGTGGTTGGAGTGGATGATTGATGTTGAATTTCGCCTTATGTCGGATACACACC
>SKGY01000045.1 GCA_007117235.1 Balneolaceae bacterium | reverse complement strand
GAGTTATTTTATGTTCGCCATCAAATCCAACCGGCGCCTGCTACTCTGAAGATGAACTGAAAGCTCTCGCAGATGTCCTTGCTAAATATCCTGACATCATCATTTTTTCTGATGAAATTTATGAGTACATCGTGTTTGAAAACGATCATGTAAGCATTCTACAGGCAGCACCTGAACTGGCAAACAGAACCGTGATCATTAATGGGTTCTCCAAGGGGTTTGCCATGACCGGCTGGCGCCTGGGATATATGGCCGGACCCAAAGAAATTGCTGATGCTGTTGCTAAAATTCAGAGTCAGGAGACATCCGCACCATCGTCTATTTCTCAAAAAGCCGGGTTAGCTGCTTACACAGGGTCACTGAAAAGTGTTGAGGAGATGCGTGACTCATTCAAAAAGAGAAGAGATTATATTGTCAAAGAACTCAACAGCATTCCGGGTTTGGAGTGCTTTGTACCGGCGGGTGCATTTTATGTTTTCCCCGATGTTCACAGCTACTTCGGCAAGAAAACAGACAAAGGTGATATCATTGACAATTCAACTGACCTGGCACTCTACCTGCTTGAACAATCCGGCGTGGCAGTTGTACCTGGTGATGCATTCGGTGAACCCAATGGGCTCCGATTAAGCTACGCCGCATCAATGGATGATTTAATTGAAGCAGTTGACAGACTTAAAAAAGGATTTGCTTCGCTAACTTAATCTGAACTGTCAGATTTTACTAAGAACTGCTTTTGGCACACTTTATGTTAGCACTAATTGCTAACAGATAACTAATTTACAATCTATGCCTACGTACGAATATAAACGAGAAGACGGTACTGTTTTTGAAATGCTGCAGAGTATGAACGATGCTGCTTTAACTCACTGTCCTACAACCGGACAACCTGTAAAACGACTCATATCAGGCGGTGGCGGAGTTGTCTATAAAGGAACCGGGTTTTACGTGACTGACTACAAAAATGGTGGCAACAAAAGTGAAGGCAAGTCAAAATCTGATACATCAGAAAGTAAGCCGGACACCACTCCAACTACATCATCTGAAACTACCGATAAATAGAAAAGATGAAACCCTCCCTAAAATCTGATGCACACCAGCAAGCCACAGAACAATTTGTGTTGTTATGGGGTGAAATGGCGTCCTCTTGGGGGATAAATAAAACTATGGCGCAGATTCACGCCCTGCTCTATGCAGAGAGTGAACCGCTTGATACTGACACCATCATGGAGCAGCTCAGCATCAGTAGAGGGAACGCCAACATGAATTTGAGAAATCTTATTCAGTGGCAGCTTATTCATAAAGTTCATTTTAAGGGACACCGCAAGGACTACTACACTGCTGAGAAGGATGTCTGGAACATAGTGTCGATGATTGTGCAGGAGCGTCAGATGAGGGAGATTGAACCGATCAAAGAGAATCTGCATGATCTGCTCTCAATTTTTCAAGAAAACAGTGACGAAACAGAGCAAGAAGCAGAGTTCAAAGAGCGCATCGAAAACTTTATCGAGTTTCTTGAAATGTTTGACCGATTCACCAAAGCACTCTTGCCTTACATCAACAAGCGAAATCTTAAGTTCCTGAAGCATCTGGTAAAACTTGCCGAAGCTCATCAAACGTTAAAAGGAACAAAACCCGGACCCCAACTCGAAGAATAAAATGAGCGAAACAGCACACGACATCGGAAATCGAGGCGAAGATTTAGCGGCAGCTTATCTGGAGTCGAAAGACTGGCTCATTTTTGATCGCAACTACCGGTTTGAAAAAGCAGAGGTTGACATCGTAGCCACAGATCGTAACTATATTATTTTTGTAGAGGTGAAGCTGAGATCCAACACCTACTTTGGTCAGCCCGAAGATTATATCACTCCGCAAAAAGAGGCCAACATAAAAAAAGCTGCCGAGGCTTGGATTTATGAGAGAAAAATGGACACGGCTGTAGTAAGGTTTGATGTAGTATCAATTGTTCAAAAAAACAATGAGGCCCCTCAGATCACCCATTTTAAAGACGCTTTTCGGTAAAATTTCTGGTTATTTATTTTCTTTCCAAACTGTTACTATCACTGTTGATGATGAATATTTTCACAGATTCGCTTTAAATAACTGAATATAAGCGCTTATGAGCAACCAAACTCCCAATCTGACCTTCGTTGAATACATACGAAGCGCATTGGGCATTCTGGTCTTTTTTATCATGCTTCTGATCATGACGCCTGTCATTCTCTTTTTGCTCATTATCTCGTTGGGTAAACTAAGCTCGTTTGTGGTTGAAAAAATTGCGCCATTAATTGTAAAACCGGTTTTCGCTGTTGGTGGACTCAGATTCACAGTCAAAAAATACGTCGACCCCATTCCCTACCCATCTGTATTTATTATAAATCACAGTTCATCTCTCGACATACTTACTATTCTGGCACTTGGTTTGCCAAGGGTTCGATTTGTCGCGAAGTGGCAGCTTCAGTACAATCCGCTCTTCTTTTTACTTGGCAGACTTACGGGACAGGTGTTCATCAGAAGGGAAAAATCTGACAAAGCTATTCAAACATTGAAAAAGAATGTTGATCGGTTGAAACGTCAAAAACTCTCTGTAATGCTTGCCCCTGAAGGATCCAGAAAACATGAGGGCATTATTGGTCCATTTAAAAAAGGCCCGTTCAGAATGGCTTTAGATCTTCAATACCCAATTGTACCCATCTATTTTGAAGGAAACAGAGAACTAAGCAGCGGCGGCTTTCTCTTCTCGAAAAGTGGTGAGATAACAGCTCACATTCACAAGCCGATTGACACTTCAAACTGGGAGATCGATACACTCGATCATCATATTGAATCCGTCAGAAACAGCTATCTGAAATGGGCTGATATTGATCTTCACAATCAATAATTCACTGCTCACATTTTTTACTACCCTTTTTGACTCTATTTCGTTTTATTAGGGCTTATAAATATTCTTTAGGCGTATCCTTCGAAAATAAATGAATTACAATGGCTGAAATTTCTCTAAGTAACCTCGACTTTGCCATCATTATTGGTTATTTCATGCTCATCATTGGTATCGGGGTTTGGGTATCAAGGCGCACAAACACCGGCGAAGACCTATTTCTTGCGGGACGAACTCTCGGATGGGGTGTAATTGGCTTCTCGCTTTTTGCTTCAAATATATCCAGTACAACTCTGATCGGGCTTTCGGGCGATGCTTACCGTACAGGTATTTCCGTTGCCAACTATGAATGGATGGCCGCCATTGTTCTTATTCTGATGGCCGTGTTTTTTATTCCTTACTACATCAAGTCGAGCATAACAACCATTCCCGAATTTCTTGAAAATCGATTCGACTCCAGATCAAGGAAGTACTTTTCCGTAATAACCATTTTTCTAAGTATTGTGATTGATACTGCGGGTGGCCTATACGCAGGAGCTCTGGTAGTACAGGTTTTTTTTCCTGAAGTGAATATATGGTATACCATCATCTGTCTTGGAGTGTTTGCCGGACTATATACAGCAGCCGGCGGACTTAAAGCCGTTGTTTACACTGATGTGTTACAGGCAGTCATTCTACTATCCGGGTCATCGTTTTTAACCTATCTGATGTTCAGTAACTTTGATTTTTCATGGTCATCACTGGTGAGTACCGTACCCGAAGATCAGCTCTCCGTTATTCGTCCGCTCGATGACGAGGCTCTTCCATGGCTGGGGACACTGATTGGCGTCCCCGTGCTGGGATTTTACTACTGGGCCACAAATCAGTATATCGTCCAGAGAGTTCTTGGGGCGAAAGACATCAAAAATGCTCGCTGGGGTGCGATGCTTGGTGGTTTTCTGAAAGTAGCTGCTCTGGGTATTATGGTTCTGCCGGGTGTTATGGCGATCAGTGTATTTCCGGGACTTGACGATCCCGATATGGTTTTCCCAACTATGGTTGCTAACGTACTTCCAATTGGCATTACCGGTTTGGTGCTCGCCGGACTGATTTCGGCTATTTTATCCAGTATTGACTCCACTCTGAACTCCTCTTCCACGCTGATAACCATGGACTTCGTGAAACCTAAAAATCCCAACCTGACAAGCAGGGATGTTGCAAAAATTGGGCGCTGGACTACCATCATCCTAATGGTTATTGCTGTACTGTGGGCTCCAAACATTGTGCACTTTGAAGGGATATTCCGATACATTCAGCAGGCATTCTCTTTTATAGTACCTCCCGTTGTAGCTATCTTCTTTATGGGAATCTTGTGGGAGCGGGGAAGCCGAAATGCTGCATTCTGGACACTGGTTATTGGTCACTCTGTGTCGTTTATCATGTTCTTGCTATCCATTTTTGATGTTTTTGCTCTTCACTTTACCATCACTGCTGGATTGCTGACGGCATTCTCATTTATCGTCTTCTATCTTGTGAGCATATTTGGTGAAGCTCCCGACCATGAAAGTATGGATGCAATAATCTGGAAACCAAAAGACGCTCTGCCTTCTGAACCTTTACCATGGTATAAAGATTATCGTTTCCATTCAGTTGTGATTCTCATTATGACTGCAGCCCTTGTAATTACTTTCTGGTAAATCTAATTCTTAATTCAATTCGGTTCTGTACAGATGATCAAACCCGGTGTTAATGACGATTTAACCAAAAAATTTGAAAAGCTGCTAAAGAGTAAACTTACCTATGGTTTAAAAAAGTCTACCGCTGCTTTTATCGCAAATAAACTCGGCTCGCATGTTAATGGAAGCAGTGCCTATTTCCTGATTTGGCATCCTAAAATAAAAGAGGCCAAACGTGTTTTTATAGAGCTTTTTCTACCAACACAACAGTTCAACTACAGCAAGCCCGAACAACATGCAAATGTGAAGTACTACTCTTTTGAAGCTACCGCTGTTGACGAGTATGCATGTATGGTGATCAATGATTTACCGGCGGGTGATCGCGATAAGTTTGGTGCCTACTACCAGTTCAGACTGGAGTTTGATAAGAAAGAGTCACAAATCGTCAGAGACGCCATGGCGTGGTCGATGCCGTTTGGAATTTTTGCTCCCGCTGAGCTCTATGACGTGGAAGCCGTGAGATCACAGCGCAAAGACAAAGTGTACTTCAAAAATCTTAAATCACATCTCAAAGAGAGCAACGACAATCGAATTGGGGCATCTGTCAATTTACTTGAAATTCATCCGGCTACAACAACAAAGGAGGGCACGCTACAATCTCTGAACCAACGTTATAAGCAAATCAGCACTAAAATATCCACCGGTGCTGAGCTAACCCCTGATGAACAAAATCTGGCAGGTTATGATGCAGTGGAGTTGATGCCGGTTGACCCAGTGATTGAGCACCCGAACAATCACAAATTCTGGACACCCATTCAGGAGCCTAAAAAAAATG
>SKGY01000075.1 GCA_007117235.1 Balneolaceae bacterium | reverse complement strand
TTGAGAGATAACGAATACCGGGAAAGACTAAGACAAGCCGAAGCTAATCTTAGAATTAACAATGCCCAGATGAGGCAAGCGAGAGCAGCGTTAGGTGAAGTTGAGTCTGAAATGAGAAGGCAGCGAATATTAAGTGAGAGAGACTTAACCAGTGAGCTGGAAACTGAACGAATTGCTGCAAGATTAGAGTCAGCAGAGGCTAGTTATGAGTTAGCTCAGGCACAAGTTGAACAGGCTGAATCAAGTCTTGCAGAGCAGAAAGAAGCTTTAGATCAAACTATTATCAGAGCGCCAATTAATGGAACGGTGGGTCAACGAAGTGCTGAAGTTGGAATGCAGGCGAATACAAATTCAAGGCTGTTTATTATTGGCGACTTAACCAAAACAAAAGTGACGGTTAACTTGACTGAACGGATGCTCACCTATATTAATATTGGTCAGAACGTTCGCATTTTTTCAGAGAATTTGGGAGATATTGCACTCTCCGGTGAGGTGTCAAGAATTTCTCCATTTTTAGGTCAGGGAAGTTTTAGTACTGAAGCTGAAATTGATATTGATAATGAAAGCGGTGTTTTAAGACCCGGAATGTTTGTAAACGTTGATATTCTATACGGTGAAAGCGAGCAGGCCACGATTATTCCGCTGAGTGCTATTTACAGGGATCCTCAAACAGGTGAGACCGGGGTTTTTGTCGCAACGAATTTTGGTATGGAAGCTGATCTTCTTGAAGATTTAGAGAGCGGCGATCTAAACACACAATTAAGCAACCCTACTGACATCGAGTTTATAACTGTAGATGTGATTGCCAGGGGACGAGATGCAGCCGGTGTTGTTGGAATAAATAGCGGCCAGTGGGTAGTTACAGTTGGTCATAATTTGTTAGTAAGAGATGACAGAGGTATTGGAAGAATACGCCCCACAAGCTGGAATAAAATTATGGCAATGCAACAGATGCGCCCACAAGATTTGCTACAACAGATAATGAGCGCTGACTCTCAAAACGCATCTTCAAACATTTAATAACTAATTGGGAAATAAATGAGAATTACAGAAACATCCGTAAAACGACCTATTGCAACAACAATGGTTTACCTTATCGTTGTTGTATTGGGAATTGTAGGATTCCGATATCTTCCAGTTGATCTGCTGCCGCCAATCGAATTTCCAAGATTATCAGTTTCAGTTGACTATCCCAATGTTGGGCCGGAAGAGATAGAGATAATTATTACAGACCAGCTTGAAAATGCGCTGGCAGGGGTTGCAAACGTAGAAGAGATTACTTCAAGATCATCTGAAGGACAAAGCAGGGTAACACTTAACTTTTCCCAAAATGCTAATCTTGATGAGGCTGCAAATGACGTTCGGGCCGCACTAGATCGGGTTCGGCGAAGTCTGCCGGATGAAGCAGATGCACCAAGAGTGCGTAAATTTGATCCTAACGACTCCCCAATCGTCATTATTGGAGCGCAGTCTACGCGTCCACTTGATGAGCTTACCCGGACACTGGAACGTGATATCGCAAAACAATTTGAGCAAATACCCGGGGTTGGGTCTATCGATGTTTGGGGTGGCGTTTACAGGGAGATCAGAGTAAATCTAAAGCGCGATAGGCTTGCCGCAAGTGGACTGACCGCCGCAGATGTGCAAAGTGCAATTGTAGCAGAAAATAATACCTCTCCGGGAGGGAATGTAAAAGATGGATTTACAGAATTATATGTAAGAACACTTGGAGAATTTACCTCCATTGATCAGATAGCCGAAACAATTATTACCAGAGTTGATGGTAGGCCAATCAGGGTAAGAGATGTAGCGTCGGTTGAAGATTCCTACAGAGATATTGGAAGGGTTGTTAGTGTAAATGATCAACCAATGATTCGGATGGGGCTTAGAAAACAGTCCGGCGCTAACACCGTTGAGGTTTCAAGAGGTATTGCTCGAGAAGTTGAGCGCTTGAATGCATCACGTGACGACCTCAACCTGATCATTATCACCGACCAAAGTGACTTCATTCAAGACTCGATCGATAATGTGCAGCAAGCGGCAACATGGGGTGCATTATTGGCGATTTTTGTTCTCTACCTTTTCCTGAGAAATGGATCCACAACGTTTATCATTTCACTTGCTATCCCGGTCTCCATTATTGCCACATTTGGTTTATTGTACTTCACAGGACTAACATTGAATCAGATGAGTTTTGGGGGGCTCGCTTTGGGTGTGGGTCTAATTGTGGACAATGCCATTGTGGTGCTCGAAAATATCGTAAGATTGAGGGGTAAAGGCTATTCACTTGCAGAGAGTTCGCTTGTTGGTACAAAAGAGGTGGGAGGGGCAATTATTGCTTCTACTGTTACAACATCTGTCATTTTTCTACCGGTCGTTTTTATGCAGACATTGACCGGTACTATGTTTCAGGAGTTGGCTCTTGTAGTTGTTTTTGCACTATTCTGCTCATTGTTGGTAGCTCTTACGCTGGTGCCGATGCTGGCTAGTAAGTTTATGACGATCAGGCCGGAAAGCGAACTAACCGCAAAAGATAAAGGGCGATTTCAAAGATTCTTCGAGCGATTTGAAGATAAGTACAGCAGTTTCCTAAAGGTTGCAATCAGAAGACGATATACTGTTTTTGCGGTTAGTATTATTTTGGTTGGAGTCTCCTTTTATGCCATGGATTTTATTGATACTGAACTTGCCCCTCAAACTGAAGCCGATGAGATAAGTATTGATTTCTTTTTGGCAGATGGTATGAATATAGCTGTTGCTAATGAGTATTTGAATGAGTTAAAGACCCTTGTTGAAGAAGTGGCACCAATGGATCAGGTCAAATATATATCAACTGAAGTAAGAAATGGCCGTGCTCAGGTTGAACTCAATTTAGTTGATGCATCTGATAGAACAATCAGTTCTTTTGCCTTGGCAGATGAAATCCGTGAAAAGGTGGATGGAGCAATTCCGGGCGGGTTTTTCAGGGTAAGAGCCCAAAGCGGTCTATGGATACTGAGAAGAATTTTTGGATCAGGCGGCGATGAAGCTGTACAGATACAGTTAAGAGGCTTTGACCTTGAAATTGCCGATGAATTAGCTAATGATATTCGTCAGCGAATGGAGCGAATACCTGAAGTGAGCGGTGTTCGATCAGACCGTGAAGACAGACGGCCTGAACAAAATGTTGTTTTTGACAGAGATAAAATTGCAGAGCTTGGTTTATCCGGTAGAGAAGTAGCTCAGGCAATACAAGCTAACGTTGGTGGTGCCCGCGCAGGTGTTTATCGTGACGGGGGGGATGAATATAATATAACAGTTCGTCTTCAGGAGTCTGACCGAATGAGCACATTAGACCTCGACAATATATCTGTGCGAACCTCATCGGGTCAAACAGTACCTATTTCAACAGTTATTGACCAGAGAGCATCTCAGGGGCCGGAAACGATCAACAGAATAAATGGACAGAGAGTAACATTTATAACTGCGAACCTTGAAAGCGGTGTGCCTTTAGGCAATGCAGTGCAAAAAATACAGGCAGAGCTTTCTGATTTAGTCCTTCCCTCCGGATTCTCCATTGTATATGGTGGAGAGTACGAGGAGCAACAAAAAGCTCAGGCCGACTTTATCATTTCCATTATTATGGCGCTTGTACTTATCTATATGGTGATGGCTGCACAGTTTGAGAGATTTTTGGATCCTCTAATCGTAATGTTTGCCGTTCCTGTTGCTGTTGTTGGCATCGTTCCAACCATGCTTATCACCAACACTACCTTCAATATGCAGAGTATTATGGGTGTTATAATGCTTATTGGGATTGTGGTGAATAATGCTATTGTACTTGTTGATTACATCAACCTTATGAGGCGTGATAAAAATCTTTCAGTATTTGATGCTGTAGTTGAGTCCGGGAAACTTAGATTACGCCCTATCTTAATGACAACTCTTACAACGGTTTTAGGCCTTCTCCCACTTTCGTTTGGTTGGGGCGCAGGTGGAGAGATTCAGGCGTCACTTGCACGAGTTGTGATTGGGGGCTTGACGGCTTCAACGCTGATTACACTTGTTCTGATTCCAGTGGTTTACATCACTGCAAATGGAATAAAGGAGTATGTAATTGAGAAGAAAAACCAATTTGTCTCTTCTCGTGAAGCTGTTCCAGCGCCACAAACTACTTAGTGTAGTTGATTAAGATTGTCTTGAATATTTAGAGGAGCCGGATTGATTTAGATAAAACCTAATCAACTCGGCTTTTTTTATGAGTACTAATGATCCGTCATCTGCACACCTGTATCACTCAAAAAAAGTGAAATATAGAAAACGATTTTTTAGTGGCTGAAAAGAGAGTTAATTGATCTGTGAGAAGGGCTTTTTGTTTGATCAATTATTTACAATATACGACGATTTTAGTGTTTCAAACAAAACTATTTCATCTTGATATATTAATATATAACTAATGTTAGTTATTGAAATTCTTTATATGTTTAAGAGTAAATTAAAAAGTGTTTAATATTGAGTTATGCCTAAGAAAATTGGTTCATTAACGCTCTATTCTATCGATGACCTTAATGAGATGCTGGGGGTTAGTAAGATGACATTAAGGGCATACCTTCGAGAGGGAAGGTTGAAAGGTAAAAAATTAGGAGTTCAGTGGTACGTCACTGAAGAAGCGATAAAAGAGTATTTCAATGAGCCCCAGAAGGATTCGTCACCCAAAAAGAAAAGTCCCAAAATCAAATATATCGTGCAGGGAGTAAATGACCTAGTGAGCGAAAAAGAGGAGTGTGAATCAATTGCTGAAACTTTGGAGTGTTTGAACAATCAGGCAATTATAAGCCTGTTTCAGGTAGAGATTATAGATATTGAAACAGATGAAATTATCGAGCTCGTGAAAGCGAGAGATTTTATAGAACGATACAGTAATTAAATACAGGTTTATAATGAGACTTAACTCAACATCTTTACAGGTTATCGAATTTGGTGAAGAGGAAACCGACAAGTTTTACTGCCTGATCGATTTGAAGGTTAGCCCAAATGGAATGAATATTGAAAAATTAAAACTAAGTGATCCACGAAATTTTGATCTACAGTTCAAAGAGAGCGGTTGCCTTTTAATGCTGACCGGAGATGAAGTGAAAGAGTTAGTTAAGCGTGGTAGTGTGGACGAACAAAAAATGCATCGCTCTCTATTCGATCTTGCTGTTAAGGAAGGTGTCATTAAAATGAGCTCTGAAAATTAATTTTAAAAGGCTCAATCTTTTTCCACCACATATATGTTTTCAATAGTGCACATATAGTTTTACCGTCACTAATACCACCTGAATTAACCAAATTTAGTGCCTTGGAAAACGCGATGCGATGATTGATCAAAAACTCATCATCATCGGCTTTTTGTTCCTGAAGGTCTAAATTCCATGCTGCGTA
>SKGY01000206.1 GCA_007117235.1 Balneolaceae bacterium | reverse complement strand
TCATGTAATTCTGCTCGGTAATAATTCCAACCAGTCGGTTATTTTTCACAACGGGAAGACAGCCGATTTGCTGCTCATCCATAATTTCGATCGCTTCAAGTATAGATGCCTCCGGATGAATAGTGATTGGATTTTTTATCATGATCTCATCGACGGATGTACACCCTTCTGTCTTTTGATTTACAACGTCATTGTATTCTCGAAACACCATTCTCATCGTTACCAGTCCGACCAGGTGCTTGCTGTCATCCTCTACCGGAACATAACGGATACGGCGCCATTCAATTAAATTTGCCACCAATTCTAAAATATCATCTTTTTGAACAGTGAAAAGGTCTGTTGTCATAAACTCTTCAACAAGCAGAGATGATGGTTCCCAGGTCTCCAGATCGTCAGCTTTTGCAAGCCCCCATTTATGAACCGGCTCTCCCTTCTTCTGATTTTTCACCATTGCGTTTGTGATTGCTGTAAGAGCCTGCTCACGAGTAACCTCTTTAGAAAGTTTATTATAAGATTTCACCATCCAAAAGCTACCCGTTTTTCCTGATTCAACACGTTCCTCAATCACATCCAAATAGCTTGAAATATCACCGCTGTCAACACTTACTTTTTCCAGCCCCTCCTTCGCAATTGGCAGTAACTCATTACAAATCAGATCAACGGCTGAATATCGTTTATCATTGGCCCACCTGAATTTGGTATCAAGCCCAAGTTTTGAAGCTGCAAAGAAGTTTGTCTTAGCATCTTCAAAATCCATCACTTTTGAGATATCGTTGTAATGGTCTCCTAATCCGTTCAGAAGTCCCAGCCAAAACGCAGCATTTGCTACCTCATCAATTACCGTTGGACCTGACGGAAACACTCTGTTTTCAATTCTCAGATGTGGTTTGCCATTGCTTATACCATAAACCGGGCGATTCCATCTATAAACAGTGCCATTATGAATCTGCAGTGCACGGAGTTCAGGAATTTTCCCATCATCCATCAACTCCTCAACGTCTTCGTCAATATCAGTGCTAAGAATAACCCTGTATCTGGCGATATCTTCGCGATAGATTTCGAGAATACTCTCCTTTAACCAACTGTTGCCAAACGTAACGCGGGGGCTCGAATCCCGAAGGTGATCACCAACTTTCCTGGTATCAACGGATTGATGAAACAGGGCTATCCGAGTTTCGCTCCACAACCTTTTCCCGAAGAGCAGTGGTGAATTCACAGCTCCTGCCAATACCGGTCCTGTGATTGCCTGTGCAATGTTATATTTATTAACGAACTCATCCGAATTAACCTGAAGATGAACCTGAAAACCGGTATTACACGCTTCAAGAAGCGGGGTATCGAATTTCATAAGCAGTTCATCCGTGCCCTGAATTCTCAAATCATACTCTTCGCCACGGAGCTTATTAATTGCATCACACAACGCCCGATATCTGGGTAGTGGCGTCAGGTTCTTTATATCCAGATCAGATTTACGAATGGTTGGCAGCACCCCAACAAGTGCGATATCTCCATTCAATTCCCGAATCGTTTCACGCACCATCTCGATTTGTTGGAGTATTTGCCCCTCAAGTTTGGATAAGCATTTACCACTAAATGGAAGAGGATCCTGATTAGATTCCAGGTTGAATTTTGCAAGCTCGGTCGTAAAACTATTATTTCCAAGCCTTTCTAAAACCTCCATAGAAATCGGAAAGGGTCTGGATTGTTTATCTGTAAGACAAATTTCCTGTTCTGAACCAATTCGAATGTTATCGGTTTCAAACCATCCATCCTTGAGCATTTTATCCATAGCACGCACATCCCGAAGCAGATATTTCAAAAACTGCTGCGATTGCTCCTTCGACTCGGGAAGTTTTACACGTTCATCACCCATACAGAAACCTGTTTGAATTAGTAAAGTTTTAATAATTGAATAATTGAGGCAGAAAGCAAGTTGTTTTTAGTTAGAAGTGAGTCTTGAGTCTCAGTAAATATGAGTAGATCACCAAAAAGTCCCCTCTTGAGAGGGGAAAAGTGAGTGCTAAAGGCGCAGCCTGTTAGCAAGAGCAAGGGGGGTGTTCCCAACTCAAGGGAAAACCGTATAACACACCCCTAAATCCCCTCTCAAGAGGGGACTTTTTGAGTTGCCCTTCGTACTCAGGTCTCACGACTCAAGACTAACACCCAAAGACTATCATTCTATTTCTCCCAAAACCCGTGTATCTTTACGCCCTCACTGACAAACTGTAATCTGACACACTGATAACTGAATAGATGGCTCAGGCTAAATACACAACCCACCTTGGTATGGTGGACATTCTACCCGATGATGTTCGAAAATGGCAGTTTCTTGAAAAATTGATTCGTGAGGAGGCTCATAAATTTAATTTCGAGGAGATCCGAACTCCGATTATGGAGCAGACTGAACTGATTGTGCGTGGACTTGGTCAGCTTACAGACATCGTATCAAAAGAGATTTTTTCTTTCAGCCGCGGTGAGGACAATTATGTACTGCGCCCTGAACTGACTGCACCGGTTGTTCGATCTTACGTGGAGAATCACCTGGATCAGCGTGGCGGTTCTCAAAAGCTTTATTATATCGGCCCTATGTTCCGGGCAGAGCGTCCACAGAAAGGTCGTCAGCGACAGTTTCACCAGTTCGGGCTGGAAGTATTGGGCAGCAATGATGCCGTTGCTGATGTTGAGGTGATCGCTTTTATGATTCACATTTACAATAAGATTGGGATCACAAATACTACGCTTAAGCTGAACTCCATCGGTGATCCTGAAAGTCGTGATAAGTATAAAGAAGCATTAAAAGCATATCTGAAGCCAAATTTTGAGAAACTAAGTGATCTCTCCAAAAAGAGATATGATAAGAATCCACTTCGGATTCTGGACTCAAAAGAGGAGGAAGATCAGCCATTCATCAAAAATTCACCGGTAATCACCGATTATCTGAATGAAGATTCGCTGGCGCATTATGCCAAAGTGAAAGAGTATCTAACTGATCTGAATATTGATTTCGAAGAAGATCCATACCTGGTTCGTGGTATGGATTATTATACACAGACAGCCTTTGAACTGATCAGCCCTGACCTCGGCGCACAGGATGCGTTGGCCGGTGGTGGACGCTACGACCTCCTTGTGGAAGAGATCGGCGGACAACCCACGCCGGCTGTAGGGTTTGCGGCGGGTATGGAGCGACTTTTGATTGCCTGTGAAGAGCTCGGAATTGAGCTTGGCACAGAGAAGAAAGTGGATGTTTATATTGTAACCCTTGGTGATGCAGCCCGAAAATGGGGACTTTCACAACTACCAAAACTGCGGGAAAGAGGTATTTCTACCACCATGGACTATATGGGCCGTTCCATGAAAGCTCAGATGAAAGATGCGAACCGGGAGAATGCTCAATTTGCCATCATCGTGGGTGAAAATGAGCTGAATGAAGGGAAATACACTTTCAGGAATATGAAAGTGAGTGAGGAGAGTTCTCTTTCGTTCGAGGAGATTTTGAAAAGAATGGAAAACTGATTTTCTTCAGGCGCCCCAAATTTCACAAACGTCCGATTTCTTGATTCTTTGGTCATGCGTTGCCAGAGGATAACCTGAAAGTAGAGAAGTTGCTGTAATCAGCCGATCAGCGGGATCACCATGAAACGTTTCAGGCAGGGTTCGCTGAGCCAGGACAACAGCAATATCAGCGGGTAATACTGTTATAAATTCAGGATTTGTAGCCTGTTCAATCCAGGGTTGAAAACCGGGCAATAAGCTCACTCTTCCCTTTCTCTCCAGCATCTCCGTCTCCCATACAGACACCCATGAAATGGCAAGGCTCTCTTTTGAAGCAAGTCTGTTTAATGCTTTCCGCTCAGCGGAACTTAAACTACCATCACCCAGCAACCACCATATCCAGATGTGGGTATCCAGAAGCACCATTAATCTTTGGGTTCGTTTACTTGCACTGCATGATTCCAGTCAGGCCCTGAATAACCCTCAAAACCGGAATCTTCAGGCTGAAGTGAATCTGCTGATCCTTTTCCCTGAAGCTGTTTCCAGGGCACATCCTGGCCAGATACACTTCCTGACAGCTCTTTCTCGAGAGTGCGGGTAAAAAGCTCTTTAAGGGTAATACCCTCTTCGATTGCCTTTTTTTTGGCCTTTTTCATCAGTGTATCCGGTAGATCTATTGTTGTACGCATAAAAGCATATTAACATAAAAACATATTACTTTCAACCAATAGCTATGTCATTAAATATGCAATATGATCCAACATTAAAGATTAGATCCAAGAATCCAGAGCACACATTTTGGATTTACTTTTGAGCCACGAGAATTTTTACAACTTCCTGCTCTGTCTTGGCATTTTTTAACTCTTCAACACCTTTACCCGGGCGAATCAATTTCACAATTGTATTGAGCCCTTTTAGATGCTCTTCAGCTTTAACAGCTTTTGGACTCAACAGAATCAGAATCACATTTACCGGATTTGCAGTTTGTTCAACATTCAGATCTTTTTTGCTCACACCGATAAACAACAATTGCTCGTCTACCTTGGTTGTGTGGGCTTCAAACAGCAACACTCCCGGCATCACTTCCGGAGTATAATCAGTGGAGTTCTCAAGAAGGCGTCGTGTTATTCTACTCAAATCAATATCCTTAAAAGCGGCATCCCCCTTGATAATCTGTTCCAAAATTTTATCTATCGCATCCTGTTTAAGGTCGAGAGTAACACGTTTAGGTTCTATCATATCAACCCCTTTCATACCAATGATATTTGTCTTACCGCCGGTATCAGCTTCTGATGGATAAACAGTAATAAAACTCATTTCGGGATACTTCTGAGAAATAACCCTTGGAAGCCGATCTAACCCCGGCCTCCATGAAAGAGATCCCTCTCTTGCACTCACCAGGATAAACAGATCATTTTCTGCCCGGTTCTCATCAAGCCATTTAGGTAGTTCAGACCATAATGAGATCGGCTTACATTCAAAATCTAGTTCGGGTTTAATCTTTTCGATTCGTTTTTTCACATACTCTTCCCGATCGTGAGTGGCCACAACAACCAATTCTCCTCCAATTTGCTCTGCAAGTAATTTGAGCGAATGCATAGTGTCAGAAAACCCTGATTCCAATGCAGCAAATGGCGGAACGGCTATTACAATCCTGTCAAAAGTATTGACAGGTTTCTCAATTTTACTCACCATTACCATCTCATCAACATCATCAAGCAACTGATCCAGAATGCTTCCAAATACAGCTCTTCGTGTTGATGTTTGTCCGTTCCAGCCAATGATAATGTTACTGATTCTCATCTCATTTACTGCACGAGCAATTCCTTTAGCAATATTATAATCAACCCTTGTTACCGGATTTACAGGCACATCAGCTGCTGCGGCATGAATTACGGCATGGCTCAGCATCTTCTC
>SKGY01000240.1 GCA_007117235.1 Balneolaceae bacterium | reverse complement strand
TTGTATTCGCTCCTGCATTTCCCGCGCGGCTTTGTTGGTAAATGTGAGAGCCAGAATATTTTGAGGAAGAGCATGCTGTTGCTGAAGCAGGTGAGCGATGCGAAAAGTGAGCACACGTGTTTTACCACTTCCGGCACCCGCAATTATTAACAACGGACCGCCTACGTGCGAAGCGGCTTTTCGCTGCTGTTCGTTGAGTTTGCTGAGTATATTTTTATTGTTTCGGGAATCAGATGGTTCCGGCTGAAGGGTAAACTGCTGCATTAAATGTCTGTGTTCTCATCCATGTTTTTGAGTCCTTAAAACTACAAATAATATTTGAAGGGTAGGATGATTAATATTGAAATTTTGAATTCAAAAAATGAGGCTATCCAATAAGGGTGTAAGAAAGTTAATTTATAACCTAAATGTCATACCGGACCCCGATCCGGTATCTCCTCACCTTATCAAGGCAGGAGATTCTGAAATAAATTCAGAATGAAACCCTTTTTGGACAGCCTAATTTAGGGGTGGTTGCTAGAGCCATCTACTAGGAAATAGAATTTGAATGTTATTCAAACTAATAAACCATATGACTACCACCCCTGTCCTCCGTAAGAGGCTTCGGAAGGCGGGCTCGCCCTCCTTACACAGGAGAGGAGCACATCCTTATTTACAATCGAAATCAGTCAATAATTAAAAACTGAATATCCATAACATTATTGCCGGTTGGCCCTGTGATGATATGTCCACCAGCTTTATCAAAAAAGTGATAGCTGTCGTTGTTGGCCAGGTAGTGATTTGGATCGATACCGGACTTCTCTGCATTTCTCCAGGTTGATTGGTCCACAACGGCTCCGGCTGCCTCAGTGGGGCCATCAATCCCGTCCGTGCCGGCACTTAAAAATACGACCTCTCTCTTCTCTTCTGATATCTCTTTTGCCATGCGAAGAGCAAGCTCCTGATTTCTCCCGCCTTTTCCATCACCGGAAATTGAGATGGTACACTCGCCATAAAATATGTGAACGAAGGAAGGTTTTTGATTATTTAATTGAGAGCAAATGTGCTGCACAAAGTTATCGATCGGGCCCGACCAGGCAACCTCATCAATTGTCACACTGCAACCATTTTGCTCAAACATCTCCGCGGCTCTTTTAGCAACGATTTTGGCTGATGTAAGAATGTGTGTCTGATGAAAACCGGGTGTTTCAATGCCGGCATTTTTTATCGCTTCATTATCAGCTGATTGGAGAGCACGTTTGATTGACGACGGCATCTCTTCCCACAGATTGTATTTTCCCAGAATGTTGACTGCATCAGTAACAGAAACGTCCTGTTTGGTAGTTGGGCCACTGCCTATATCTGCGGGATTATCATCAGGAACATCTGAGATTATCAGATCAATCAGATCAACGTGTTTGAGCTTTTTCAGCAGTTTACCACCTTTCACCTGAGAGAGTGATTTTCGAACAGTATTGATCTCATCAATTGATGCACCTGATGTAACCAATACTCTATGAGCCCGGCTTAGTTCATCGATTGAGATGCCCGTCTTGGGCTGACAAAAAAGTGAAGAAGTACCCCCTGAAATCAGATTTATGACAAGTGATCCTTCAGGAATTGATTCAATAAATTTCAGCAAGTTTTGAGATGCGTGTTCACTCCTGGCATCAGGGTAAGGGTGTGAGCCAACTTTCAGGATTATTTTTTTGGGACGATGAAGAGGGTCAGGGGAAGAGATTATACAGCCTCCGGAAAGTTGCTCGCCCAGAATTTCTTCCATAGCAACGGCCATGCTCGATGAGGCTTTCCCGGTTCCAATTATAAAAATTTGCTGACCAGGTTTTATTCTGTATTCGTCATCAAGGATTGTTAAAATTCGAAATTGGTTTTCAAAGCTGATAACGTTCGGCATGAATGAGATGGGATTGACTTCATTCAAAAGTTTTTTAAAAATATCGACTTCTTTTGCTCTCGAGCTCATGTTGTTTTACGTTACTATAACAGGGAAATACAAAGAATAATGATTAGACGGCATTAAAGAAGGGATACTTGAGATAAATTCTAACATTAGAATATTTTAATATTACGTCTATTAATCATACGTTGGCATGAGAAAGATTTGCTGCAATTTCTTCTATTAGTAATTAAAGGTGTGAATTATGGAAGCAATAAAAAGAACACGACGAGTTGACTACTCTCTACTAGTTAGCCATCTACAGCTTCAGCGAACGCGGGAAGCAAACGAGCTATTAAAAGAAGTAATCCCAAAACTTATTGAGTATCTGAGGGTTACCATGTAGGCAGATGAAGCATCAGCCTACGAAAGTGTGCACCAGGCTTATCTGGCCGTTCACGAACGCATCATGAGCGACAAGATCAGAGACCCCAAATCCATATTGGGTTATATGATGCAGGCGTCAAGAAATGCCTACCTGAATCTGAAGGTGAGTGAAAAAAGGTTTCGTCATCAGTTACTTTTAGATAATGATATGGCAGAACCTGCACTTCAAGTTGAAGAGTTGATCGAAGAGGAGCGAATGGAGATTTTGCAAATCTGCATCAACGAGCTGGATGAAAATTCTCAAGAGTTTATCAGCTACTACATCGATAACCCGGGAGTGGGGTCAAAACAGGTTGCTGATTATTTTGGCATTTCTGAAGCTAATAACCGCACAAAAAAATCGAGAATTATTGCCATTTTGAGTGATATGTATCGGCAAAAAATGAGAATTGTTTCGGCAGCTTAAAAACCCAAGCTTGCTTTCTATTTTCAATTGAGCTTTTTGTATATTTGGGCTTCCCGAAACCCGAATCAATTGGATATCTTTGGAGTTTATTAAGCCTTACTTGGCTCTCATTGAAAAAAATCTGCAGTCACTTACACTTCCTACCGAGCCGAACTCTCTTTATGCTCCAAAAAAATATATCATAGAGAGTGGAGGTAAGCGCATTAGGCCAATTCTTGTTTTAATGAGTTGCGGACTCTGTGGTGGTGATCCCAAAGATTCTATTCCAGCAGCAACAGCTGTTGAACTTCTTCACAACTTTACTCTGATCCATGACGACATTATGGATCAGGCCGAAAGCAGAAGAGGTAATCCGGCCGTTCATATGAAGTGGAATGAGGCGACAGCAATTCTTGCCGGTGATGGCATGTTTGTTCAGGCTCTTCTGCAGCTTCAGCATCTGCCTTCAACCGTTGATCACAAGCGAATCACTAAAGTTTTTCTTGACGGCATCAATACCGTTTGTGAAGGTCAGGCTCTCGACATGGATTTTGAAACGCGTGATAATGTAACTCTAGACGAGTATCTGAAGATGATCAGTGGTAAGACGGCGGCCCTTCTCAGTGCATCAATGGTTATGGGCGGGCTCTGTGCAACTCAAGACGAAGAGACTCTCAATCGACTGAATGTAATTGGTACTTCACTTGGCCTTGCCTTCCAGATTCAGGATGATTGGCTTGACGTTGTTGCTGATCCTGATCGATTCGGAAAAAGAAAAGCCGGGGATATTTATGAAGGCAAGAAAACATTTTTGATGATCAGTGCGTTGGATAGCTGCAGTGAATCAAACCGCAGGAAGTTACAAGATTACATGAAGCATCTGCCTCTCAATGATGAGCAGGTTCAGGAAGTAATCGAAATTTATAAGAATTGCGGTGTATCAGAAAAAGCAGAAGAGGTTAGCAGAAGCTATTATCGCCAGGCAGAAGAGACTTTAGAACAATTTGCTGATTCCTCATATAAAGAAGATATTTCAAACTTAATTAACTACTTAAAAAATCGTGAAATTTAACCCAATGCGAACTTTACTATTCATCTCAGCTGCTACTCTGTTTTTTGCATCATGCCAAAGTGATAGCCTTATACGTCCCGGCGATTCAATCGAGGTTGCTTTTGAAAAGGCTATGAATCTTTACGAGCAGGAAGAGTGGTCAGATGCTGCCCGCGCTTTTGAAACGGTTGTATCCATCGGTCGTGGAACTGACAGCGGCCAGGATGCACAATACTATCTTGCTGAGAGTTATTTCAATAACAGACGCTATCTTATTGCCGCTTCCGAGTATGATCGCTTTGTTCAGTTTTACCCAAACTCACCCCGCAGGGTAGAGGTCGATTTCAAACGGGCTAAATCATATTATAATTTGAGTCCGCGTTACAGACTTGATCAGGAGTACACTTATCGGGCTCTTGAGCTTTTCAGGCTCTTCAATTCACGATATCCGGACTCTGAGTACGTGGCTGAGTCATCAGAGTTGATCACTGAAATGCGGGAAAAGCTTGCCAGGAAGCAGTATAGTGCAGGTGAATTCTATAAACGTACAAGCCGGTACAATGCGGCTGCTGTCTACTATGACATTGTAATCGATGATTTTCCCGAAACAAGCTGGGCTCAATTAGCTCTGGTATCACAAATGGAATCATATATTCTTTTTGCTGAAAACAGTGTTAGGGCCAGACAAAAAGAGCGATTTGAATTGGCTCTTGAAAGTTACTATACATACCTGCAGCTATTCCCGAGGGGAGAGCACAGATCGGAAATGGAGAGACTGTATGAGCGTGCTCAACGAGGTTTAACTGAGGTGGAGCAGAGAGAATCTGTCGCTTCTCAATCAAGCCGGTAACATTGAAAAAGCGGGTCGGAATATTCGGTGGATCTTTTGACCCGGTTCATGTTGGTCACATCGAAGCGGCACACTCTTTTTTAGAATCCGGGCTGATTGATCAGTTGATTGTACTACTCACTCCGGAACCGCCTCATAAAACAGACAGGGAAAAAACCGACTACACTCACCGTTTGAAGATGCTCGAAATTGCATTCAAAAATAATCAGAATGTAATAATCAGTGATATAGAGCAGTCGTTGCCCAAACCCTCCTATACACTTCAAACAGTAGAACACCTCCATAAGAACAATTCCGATACACTCTATTTTTTGTGTTTGGGAGGGGACAGCATCTCATCATTTCATACATGGCATCGATACGCTGAGATCTTAGATCTATGTACCCTGCTGGCTGTTGAAAGGCCGGGATTTGATAAAGAAAGTGCTGACAAAGACGTTCTCGAAAAAACTATTTTTGTGGAACATAAGCCACTGGATGTATCTTCTACCTATATCAGGGAAAGCAAATCAAATCAGTCTGATCGTCTGACTGATAGTGTTGCTGAATACATCAATCAAAATAATCTGTACCAAAACGGGGAATAATGAAAAGGGGTCAATTTTTAAAAACATTTGGATTGGGTGCTGCATCGTTGCCTTTTGCAGCGCAATCACGATTACACTCAGACCAAAAAAATCTCGTAAAACCAAAGCGATTAAAGTCCGGCGATACAATTGGAATAACTGCCCCTGCAGGCATTGTTTTTGAGGAGAGTGATTACGAAAGAATGCAGAGAGAACTTGAGGGCTTTGGTTTGAATGTGGTA
>SKGY01000082.1 GCA_007117235.1 Balneolaceae bacterium | reverse complement strand
TTAAAGCGTTGAGATCAACCCGGTTGGATAATTTCCATTTGGTAACATTTATTTAATTTGCACTCATCCTCTCTTATTGCAGATATTCACTCCCTGTATTGATTGTCAAGATTTTTCCAACTGATTAAACTCAATGACATATACGTTTTTTGATTTCCTTCAGCTTATCGGGGCGCTTGGAATTTTTATTTATGGAATGAAAATATTCAGCGATGGGCTGCAAAAAGTTGCCGGGCATCGCCTTAGATCTATACTAAAAGGAATGACTACCAGCCGGGTGAAGGGCATCTTTACCGGTTTTGGCGCAACCACCATAACACAGTCATCCACCACTACAACTGTAATGGTGGTGAGCTTTGTTAATGCGGGTCTGCTCACATTTATAGAGTCAACAGGTGTGATAATGGGAGCCAATATCGGTACCACTGTAACAGCATGGATGGTGGCTGTTTTTGGATTTAAAATGCAGATCACTCCGATTGCGATTAGCCTGATTGGTATCTTTTTCCCATTCATGTTTTTTGGACGGGAGAAGCTTCAAAATCTTGCCGAAGCCATGATAGGTTTCGGTATTCTTTTTATAGGTCTTGAATTCATTAAAAATGCAGTACCCAATATTCAGGATAACCCTGAAATGTTCGCGTTTTTAGACGGTTTCACAGAGTTTGGTTTCGCCTCTATTCTGCTCTTTGTATTGGTAGGAACAGTACTGACGCTACTTACTCAATCATCATCTGCCGCTACAGCAATTACACTGGTTATGTTATTTGAAGGCTGGATTGGTTTTCCGATTGCTGCTGCGATGATTTTAGGTGAAAATATAGGTACAACCGTTACCGCAAACATTGCTGCTATAATTGGTAATGTTCATGCCAAACGTGCAGCGCGCTTTCATTTCATTTTCAATGTGATCGGTGTGTTCTGGATGATACTCCTGATAAATCCATTTTTGAATGGGATTGATTCAGTAATGCAATACTTCTTACCTGAATCCGGATCTATCTTTGGTGACACTCAGGAAGCACGGGCTGCTGCTACTCTTGGACTTTCCCTGTTCCACACCACGTTTAACGTGTTGAATGTTCTTTTACTTTTCGCTTTTGTACCGGCTATTATTCGTCTTGTGGAGAGATTGCAAAAAGACACTGATAAATCCGATAAAGCATTCAGGCTGCAGTATATCTCTGCGGGACTGATGTCCTCTTCTGAGCTCTCAATTGCTCAGGCACACAAAGAGATCGAGCTGTTTGGAAAGTTGATCGAAAAAATGCACTTCAGTTTCTCTGCGCTGCTATTTAAAAAACAGAAGAAACAAGAACGTTTTCTTAAAAAGATCGCAAGCCGCGAACAGATTACTGATAACATAGAGCTAGAAGTTGCCGAGTACCTCACCAAAATCTCTAGCGCCAATTTATCTGACTCTGCCACTAGAAGAATTCGGGCCATGCATAGCATCATCAATGATCTCGAAAGAGTAGGCGACCTATATTTCCAGATGTCAAAGACATTTCAACAGATGACCAAAGAAAATATCAAACTGCCTAAAGAGGCCTCGAAAGAGATAAGTATCTATTTGGATCTGATTAGAAGCGCAATTAAAGAGATGCGGTTCAATATGGATGCTTCGAATGGAGATGTTAAATTAGATAACTCCATTAAGATTGAGAACAAGATCAATAAAATGCGTGATGATCTTAAAGAAGCTCATTACAAACGACTTGAAAAAGGTGACTACTCTACTAAAGCAGGTGTATTTTATCTTGATTTTATCACCCGGTTAGAAAAAATCGGCGATCATATTTTTAACGTCGAAGAATCACTTGCGGGCAAAAAGTTGAAAACTCACAGTGACTTACAAGTTGGAAGATAGCAAGTCTACTTTATCCACTACCGGATAAATATTGTAAAACAGCTTTTCTTTCTTTGCGGGTATTTTAAAAGATCGCCCTCATCAGTTACATTACGTTGATTTTTAAAACAATTAACTAATGGAATGCTATGAGGAAATCCATGATAATTCGCTCAATATTTACACTTCTCCTTTTTTCCTGTGTATCACTTATAAGCTTCGCACAACAAGGGGTACTGCCTGCTGATTATTACAGCACTGTCTTTGTAAGTCAGACTGAAATTTCACCCACAGGTGAATATGTCGCTTTCACAAGAACAACAGTTGTTGAAGAAGACAACTCACGCCACAGTGAAGTCTGGATTCAAAAATTAAGAAATGGCCAGCCGGATGGTGAAGCCTATCGATTCACTGATCCGACGGTACAGTCATCAAACCCGCAATGGTCACCCGATGGTACACTTTTGGGCATACAGTCTCGCAGGGGTGATGATTCGAACTCTGTACGCTTTATAAGAGTCACAGCTCCCGGTGGAGAAGCGTTCACAATTGAAGGCCTGGACAGAAGTCCTGAGTGGTCACCTGATGGTTCAAGAATTGCATTCGTAAGAGAACCTCATACCGATGAAGAACTTCCTCGCCGCGCCGGATGGATTGCACCGGATGCCATCTCAAATACTCTTGACTCCACCCGATTTGACGGACGTGTAATCACTCAGATGAGATATTACAGTGATGGCAGATCAAGCATGCTTCCGCATCCATCAATCAACCAAAAAAGACAGCTTCACATTATTTCATCTAATGGTGGCGAAGCTGAAATGATTACTGATCTGCCATTCAATGTGGGTGATATTACATGGTCGCAAGATGGCAATCGAATCTATTTTTCCGGGGATCCACTTGAAGATGATGAGTATAACCGGGACTTCACCCGAAATATTTATGTTGTTGATGTTACCACAAAAGAGTGGAAGAAATTTTTGGATATGGACGGCACACAACGGTCACCAACTATCTCGCCAAATGGCAGATTTATGGCCTACACTCATTCACCTGAACGAGGAGCCATAACTGATGTTCATCTCATTTCACTAAACAATAGTGGTGATGCCACGGGCTCTCCAACAAATTTAACCGCAGACTGGGATCTTTCTCCGGGCGGGCTGCACTGGACACCTAACAGCAATCATATCAGGCTATCTGCTCAAATCCGAGGTAATTCACATCTGTTTGAAGTGAACAGATCCGGTGGTGATGTACGCCAGGTTACACAGGGCGAACGGCGATTGAGCTCTTTTTCAACAACAGATAACGGACGATTTATGGTCTACACTGCCACTGATGCCGTTACTCCTGCCGAAGTGTTTGTTTCACGGGCTGATGGAAGTCGCGAAGTTCAACTCACAAACTTCAACAGAGAATGGATGTCTGAACGAACCATTAATCCGGCTGAAGAGGTCTTATGGACGGTTGACGATGGCACAGAAATCCAGGGCTGGGTAATCAAGCCGGTTGACTATGTAGAAGGACAATCTTATCCCATGGTTCTCAAGATACACGGTGGACCTCACTCTTATTACGGCAACACCTGGTTCCAGGCTTTCCATACGCTCTCTGCATCAGGTATGTTTGTTTTTTATCCCAACCCCAGAGGCTCATCTTCATACGGTCATGATTTCACTTACTCCACGCTTGAACAGTGGGGTATTCTGGATGAAGAGGACTTTATGAAGGGAATTGATGCCGTTCTGGAGAAATATCCCGATATCGATGAAAACAGAATCGGTGTTGGTGGCGGAAGTTATGGCGGTTTTATGACAAACTGGCTCACTGCACGTTTCCCTGATCGTTTCAAAGCAGCGGTTACAAGCCGGTCTATATCAAATTGGTTTAGCTGGTATGGTTCATCAGATGCTCAGGGTTTAACTGAGTACGAATTTGGCGGGTATCCATGGGAGAGACAAGAACTCTACTGGGAGTTATCACCAATGAAATATGTTCAAAATGTTACCGCTCCAACGTTAATCATCCATAGTGAAGAGGACTGGAGAACACCAATTACCGATGGCGAACAGTGGTATATGGCTCTTAAAAAGATGCAGGTTCCTGTGGAGTTTGTTCGTTATCCGCGATCATCTCACGGGCTAAGCAGAACAGGTGAGCCATGGTTACTCGTTGACAGACTGGAGCGAAAGAGAAGCTGGTTTGAGTATTGGCTCAATCAGGATTAATAAATCCAGCTTCTAAACCCATAAATAAAGATCATTCATCTTCAATAAATATTTAAACATCATGAAAACTACCTTAAAATCAATTACAGCTCTGCTTGTAGTATTTGCACTCAGTTCGCTTATCATTGATGAGCCTGTAGCACAAAGCCGTCAGTTACCAATTGACACCAAAGTAATAACTCAGGATCATGTAACGATTGACGGACAAAGAATCCCTTATGAAGCTACTGCCGGAACTCAGCCTGTTTGGGGTGAAGATGGTGAACCAATCGCATCTCTGTTTTATGTCTATTACAGAAGATCAGATGTAAGTGACGTTTCTAATCGGCCTCTTGTTTTTTCATTTAACGGTGGCCCCGGCTCTGCTTCTGTTTGGATGCATATTGGTTATACCGGCCCGCGCTTTCTGAATATTGACGATGAAGGATATCCGGTTCAGCCATATGGAGTGATTGAAAACAACCACTCCATTCTTGACGTTGCCGATATAGTTTACGTTGATCCCGTCAACACAGGTTTTTCAAGGATTGTGAGTGATGATGCACAGCGCAGCGATTTCTTTGGCGTGAACGCTGACATAAGCTATCTGGCCGAATGGATTGACAACTTTGTTTCACGCAATGACCGATGGACTTCGCCAAAATATCTGAAAGGTGAAAGCTACGGAACAACACGTGTTGCGGGTTTAGCACGTCGTTTGCAAAGTGCTCACTGGATGTTTGTGAACGGCGTAATTCTGGTTTCCCCAACCGGAATGGGACTTGAGCCACCTGCAATGACACCCCGCTCAGAAATTCTGAAACTACCATATTACGCTGCCACAGCTTGGTATCATGACGCACTATCAACTGAAATGCAGAGTAAAGATCTCTATGATATTCTACCCGAAGTTGAAAACTTCACCATCGAAGAATATCTGCCTGCAATTGCCCGTGGTGGATCACTGTCAGAAGAAGAACGAAATGATATTGCAGAAAAAGTGTCCCACTATTCTGGAATTGATAAGCAGCATATTTTAGATCATAACCTCACCATTCCAACCTCATTTTTTTGGAAAGATCTTTTACGTGATCAGGGGCTCACCGTTGGTCGGCTTGATTCAAGGTACAGAGGCATAGATCGAAGTGATGCCGGAACAAGCTACGATCACGACCCTGCTTTAACATCATGGAACCACTCCTTTACACCCGCTATTAATCACTATCTCCGCGAACATTTAGGATTTCAGACAGATCTGAAATATAACATTTTTGGCCCTGTTCGTCCGTGGGACAACAGCAATGATACCACTGCTGATGATCTGCGCCGGGCAATGGGTGAAAATCCATTCCTTCATGTTATGGTACAATCAGGCTA
>SKGY01000143.1 GCA_007117235.1 Balneolaceae bacterium | reverse complement strand
TACGTTTTCCGAGAGCAGTATTTTAGGGTATTGCATGAAGAGATGGGCTTTTGTTTCAAGCAACTCCTGATAATATAGGCAGAATGGCCGGTTTCAAACAAATCTCATTTGTATTGTATAAGTAATATAGGGCTATATATAGTTAATAGTCGGGTAAAACTGTTTAATTTTGCTTCTATACCGTTCAATAATGGATTTTAAACAGCTCAAAATGCCTATTTGGAATAATATTACACTGCTTTTTGTGCGTTGGTGAGTAAAGTCCGCGTGTAATTGTATGGGACAATTATCGTTTAGAGAGCGACCAGGCATAAATAAAAAAAGCCGATCACCTTTCGATGACCGGCCTTTGTAAGAACCCTGAAGATCTTTTTATCAATCAGAATCCTTAACCCCAATACAATATAGCAGATTTGATGTAATCATTAAATTAAGATTCTCTATCGGGTGAAATTTAATGGGTAAAAAAGTATTGTTTATGGAAAGCAAAGCTTGTAATTTTACGCCCCTCAGGAAACAGCTTACCTAATAAGTTTGAGAAAAAGGGCCCGTAGCTCAGTTGGTTAGAGCAGTCGACTCATAATCGATTGGTCGCAGGTTCAAGTCCTGCCGGGCCCACTACTACGCCAAGGCTTCGTAGTGCGGGCACTCCTTCAATTTGCTGGCACATCATTCAATATTTAATTAAATGTCAAAAGCTATGTGGTATGTGTATGTTATAAAAAGTGAGGAGAAGAACTGGAAATATGTGGATCACTCATCAAACTTGAAGGAAAGAATAAATCAGCATAATGCTGGAAAAACTTCAGCAACTCGTAATTACAGACCCTTTAAGTTAGTGAGCTATATTGATGTTAATAGTGAAGAGAAAGCGATCAATTTAGAGAAATATTTGAAATCCGGCTCTGGGATCGCTTGGATGAATAAACGGTTAGTTGATTAAGAAATGGAGAGATTATTTAGTTCAAGTCCTGCCTGATCTCCGAAGGGTTGGCGTGAAGAAATAAACGGTTGCTGGTGTATTGAGTTAGTCATTCTAATCCTAAAACCCAGAAAACAGTTTAGTACCTTCTATAAAGATATAAACACAAGCATTCTCGCCCAACTGAACGAATTATAATCAAAGTTTATTCTGCCTGAAGTATATTGTGCTTCAAATAAACTCGGCACAAATCCGGTTTGCTATATCACTAAATCCGGGCTTATTTAAAGCACTTTGCTTTTCTAATACTTTAATCAACCGCCGCTTGAGCACTCTATTTATATTTGTCCTAATCCTGAATTCACTTTTTTTCGTTTTCTATGGGTATCAGGCTATAAACTCGCAAATAATGATCGGGGAGTTTAAACGATTCGGAATGACAAACTCTCAGCGTAAAATCACCGGTATATTACAAATGTTTGGGTCTTGCGGCTTGCTAACGGGAATTGTATTGCCGGTAATTGGCCTGCTTGCATCTGCCGGACTAACAGCCATGATGCTTGTAGCATTTTTTGTCCGAATTAAAATAAATGACAGTTTCTCTCAGTCTGCCCCTTCATTCGTTTTCATTCTGATTAACGGATGGCTAACATACAGTTTTTACTCGATCTTTTAAACCGCATTAAACCCTATCACTAGCGATAGTACCAAAAATGTAAATGCCGGAAGTGATTTTTTAAGCGGATCACTGATCTTTATGTGCATCGATACAGCGCCCAGCATCAGAAAAGCAATTCCGAACGCGGCAATGCTTTCAAACTGCGGGAAGTAAATTGAAGCTATGAGAAGAATGGCCAAACCAACCTTAGCTGCTCTTATCACATACATAAACCAAACCGGCAGACCATAATTTTTGAACTCCTCTGCAATATTATTTGCATCTCCGCCTCTCCAGGCCGTGGCCTTTTTCGATCGAACCAGCCAAACATTCAAAATGCTTAACCCAACGATCAGTTTTAATACAATGATGAAAATTTCCATAATCAATTCCTCCCAAAGAACTTCTGTTTATTAGTGGTTAATGTGTGGCCAGTTATTTATGAGACAAAAAACAGGCACTCTATTTATTACAACTGTTTGAAAGAGATTACTGTTCATTGAATTGCTAAAGAGCGAAGCATAACTGTAATTCCATACACTTTTATTCTATAATAAACATTTTTTTAACACTTGTGTGTTTAAATCTATACACTCACCTGATCTGTTTTAGACTCTTTAATACTGACCTCTGTCACTAACTTAACTTTCGTCTTGATTGATCGGGTAATCAAACAGATCTCTTCAGCTTTTTCAAGTAGACGATACGCTTTACTCTCTTTTTCCTGATTCTGGATAGATAAGCTCGCTTTTATAGTAACTTCACTCATCACGTACTTATTATTTTCGTCCCGGCTCATTTTCCCTGAACTGTTTATTTTCAGGTCGTCAAATTCAAATTTTGAATACTCCGCTATAGCTAAAAACGAGGTCATAAAGCAGCTGCTGACAGATGCTGTAAACAGATGTTCGGGGGACCATACCCCTTCAACACCACCGGGAAATTCAGGTGGTGTGGCTACATCAATCGATTCATTCAGTGACGGTGAACTCATGTTTCCTACCCGCCCCCCTTTCCATTCTATATCTACTCGGTAATTATGCTCTTCCTGCTTGCTCATACTCTGCTATTTTTTGAGTTATAATTTGTTCCAACTGAGAGATTTGAACTACACCGGCCTGCTGCCAGAGAATCTGTCCCTCTTTAAATAGAATAAGTGTTGGCACTCCCCGTACCTGGTATTTTATAGCTGCCTGAGGGTTTTTCTCTGCATCTATCTTTATGATGTTAATATCATCACCAAGGCGCTTTTTGAGGTCCTTCAGTATTGGCCCCATCATTTTACAAGGGCCACACCAGTCTGCATAAAAATCTACGAGCACCGGTCTATCACCTTTAACAATTTCTGTAAAATTCATTTTTTTAGTTTCTGTACTCATGCCTATGTTTCGTATAAGATTTTTCTATTTAATCTCTTCATATTCCACGTCTTCAATCTTACTATCCACAACTGCCGTTTTTGGCGCACATTGACCTGCCAAACACCCTGTGTTGGTAATAGCCTGAAACAGGAAAAATATGGCGAGTGCACCTGAAAATGAGGCGCTGTTCACCAGCCAGTTATATCCGAGTGTTAACCCAATTACCAGGGCAGCCCAGCGCATCGGGTGCCAGTTTGTAAAAAGCAGTTTAGATAGTGTTGATGACATGAAAATGATTTTAGGTATTTCCTTTAGTGTTAATAAACACAAAAATACCGGTTAGACAGGCAAAACTCAGTTACAAATGTTACAGAAGCACTACTTTATTTCGGCCAAGCTCCACCAGGCCTTTACTCTCCATCTGTTTTAACAGGCGGCTTACTACAACTCTTGCTGTACCCAACTCATTTGCAAGCTCTTCATGCGTAATTTTAATTGATTTCTCTCCGCTTAAGCTGGATCTGTTCCTCAGATATCCAAGCAGACGCTCATCAATTTTTTTAAATGCCACTGCATTAACAACATCCAGCAGCTCCTGAAACCGCTGGTGGTAAATCCGAAATATATAACTGATCCACTCCGGATGTTTTTTAGTCAGTACTCCCAGCTTTTCAACCGGAAGCAAGAGTACCTCGCTTTTTTCATTTGCTACAGCTTTTAGTTGATTATTCTCATTGTAAAGACCATTTAATACCGACATAATACATGTGTCGCCCTCTTTAAGATAGTAGAGAAGAAGTTCTTTGAATTCATCGTCTGACTGATACACCTTAACACTTCCTTTTAAAATAATGGGAATGGCACGAATAGATGTATTTTCTTCAAACAACACTTCACCCTGATCCATTTTTTTTAATACACCATAGCGCTTAACATCTGTCAGAAATCCCTCTGAGGTCTCAAACTCAGCTATATTCTTAAGCTTTTCGATTGATTTACTTTCATCTTTCATAACTGGAAAGATAACAAACAGTCTGACATTCAATAGCCTATCAGATGTTAAGTAATATATTTATTTGGTGATTTTTTCAATTATCAATCGCAATCAACATCACATAAGACAAACCTATTGTCCCATCATCCCTGATGTCCAGATCGATATTACTGAGGTAGCCTTTCCCCTCTGCCCAATTGGTACCTTTTAAATTTGCGAATTGCTGAATACCCCTCGCTCTTGTCCGGGGAACTGCAGACCGTAGTGCGGATGCACTATTCAGGACTGTCTTTACTTCATAAGCTAATAACTCCTCGGTTTGTATTATTGATTGATCCATCTCAGTTGAGGCAACATAGATGAAAGCATAATCTGGCCCATCAAGTGAAATTACAGCTTCAGTTTCGCGATTCATTATACTTCCTGAAGATTCTGCGATAAACATATAGGCATTTCTCGACTCCTGATATGTGAAACTAAATCCATTAATCACTTCAGACAGCTGAACCATCGCCATATTTCTAGCTCGTGATTCTGCCAATTCCTGCTCAGGGTTTGATCCATATCCAAAACTGTACACTTTAAATGAGCCCTCCTGAATAATTGTTGATACGTCAACTTCCGTAACGGTAAGCTCCTGGGCGTTAACTATTGTGGCTGCAAAAAATAGTACCAACATACATAATGTTACTCTTTTCATAATCTCCCGGCTTGTTAGTATTTGACATCCCTTGTTTTGCCAATATAGATGATCAGTATTGAAATCACCAATGCCTTCAATATTCTATCAAAAAAAAGCCGCCTTAAGGATGTTACCTTAAGACGGCTTTAAAATCTGTGAGTATCTCGCAGTTACTAGCTAATTAAGCCTCAGCAAGTTTACGAACCGTATCGGCGATTTTGTTGAGTTTATCTCCGTTCGATGATGTCATCAGTCCGGCTTCAATATCTTCTGCGATGTCGTTTAGCAGTTCTGCTTTGCGAACGCCTGTTGCACGCTCAGCGGCAGCTAATCTGTTTCTTAGCTCAGTAACTCCTTCCGCACTCATCTCCCTGTTTCTGTCGAGCTGATCAACATAAGCTCTGGCAAGGTGCAGAGAGGCAGGCCAGGAGTACTGTGGCTGGCCTTGTGGATTCAGGTAGTCGAACGTTACAGTGTTCGCTGCTGCAATCTCATTTTCAGAAATGAAATCACTCGGTAGAAGTTCAAAAATGTCTAAACCGCGGGCAATTTCTGAATTGATAAGCACGCCGTTGTACCAATAGATTGACCAGCTTCCACCGGTTTCCATTCGCTCAGCAGAGATTGGACCCCTGTCGTGGTACGCAATTTCAATTGGATTTGCTGGATCGGTGAAATCAAAGATGTTAATACCGCCCTGATACCATGACTGAACCATAATGTCTCTGTCCGGAATTGGAATCAGTGAACCGTTGTGAGCTACACAGTTTTCTGTGCTTGTTTGCGGAGCGTCCATCTTGAAGTAGCTTTGGAACTCCATTTTACCATCAACGATAGAGTAGATTGCGTTTGCTCCCCACTCGTAAG
>SKGY01000111.1 GCA_007117235.1 Balneolaceae bacterium | reverse complement strand
TGTAGTTGCTAAAAAAAACGCCTGGTTCAGGATTCAAAAAAAAGATTGGGGACGCCTAATTTTCCTCGGGTTGGTAGGAAATGTTCTCTACCAGTGGCTATTTATTGTAGGTATCGATCTCACTTTAGCCGCAAATGCAGCTGTGCTTTTGGGTACTATCCCGATCTGGGTAGGCATCATATCTCACTTTCTCTCGATTGAAGTTTTAAACAGATTAAAGACAATAGGAGTATTATTAGGGTTCACGGGTGTGCTGTTTATAATAATCTATGGTAAAAATCCTATCACTTTTGGTTCAGAAACTTTTACTGGAGATATAGCCATCATTACTGCGGCGATTGTTTGGGCTACATTCACAATTTTTTCAAAACAGTATCTCACCACTTATACACCCATTCAGTTTTCTGCATTTATGACGACTTTGGGTGCATTTTTCCTGACATTACTTGCCATTCCATATGCAAAAGAGACAGACTGGTCAGTTGTTTCAGCGGCTGCGTATGGCGGAGTTGTTTACAGCGGTTTACTCTCAATTGGGGTAGCTTACTTAATCTGGAACAATGGAATCAATAGGGTAGGCGCAGTTCGTACCGCTGCTTATCAAAATCTTGTACCTGTGCTCGGTCTTTTCTTTGGAATCATATTATTAGGTGAGAGCCTTGAGCTACTGCAATACATTGGATCAGCAGTTGTAATACTCGGAATTTTAATCACGCGTCACGGAGGTAAGCCTAAATTCTTGAACCGCCGCTAAGCAGGTAGAGAACCGCCATTCTTACTGCCACCCCATTGGTCACCTGATTTAATATTACAGCTCTGTCACTATCTGCAACATCACTCTGCATCTCTACACCGCGGTTAATCGGCCCCGGGTGCATTACCGTGAAGTTCGGGTACTTCTCAAGATGCTCCATCTTTATCCCAAACGTCTCATGATACTCACGTAAACTCGGAAACAGATCCGTTCCACCACCAACTCTCTCCATTTGAATTCGCAGCGCCATGGCAATATCACACCATGCAAGTGTTTCATCTAAATTGTAAGATACTTCTGCTCCGAGCGACTCAACATGTACAGGCATAAATGACTTTGGCCCACATACCACTACATCTGCCCCTACTTTTTTCAGTCCAATAATATTTGAGCGAACCACTCTACTGTGAGAAATATCACCGATAATGGCAATCTTTTTCCCTTTCAACTCAGGATATGTCTGCTGCATGGTGAACATATCAAGAAGTGCCTGAGTAGGATGTTCATGCGCACCATCCCCGGCATTAATGATTGAAGCGTCCACACATCGGGTTAAAAAGTGTGGGACTCCCGGACTCTCGTGTCGGCTAACCACCATGTCAATTTTCATTGAGCTGATATTCCGAATAGTATCTTTTAGAGATTCGCCTTTTTTCGTGCTTGATGTGCCGGCAGAAAAGTTTACTACATCAGCACCCATTCGTTTTTGTGCAAGTTCAAAAGAGAGCCGGGTTCTGGTGCTGTTCTCGTAAAATAGGTTGACGATTGTCTTATCCCGAAGTGTGGGGATTTTTGGAACCGGCCTGTCCAGAACTTCCCTGAATGTCTTTGCCTGCTCGAGTACATAGAGTATGTCTTCCGCTGAATAATCTTCTAAACCAAGAAGGTGTTTCTGATCGAAAGAATAGATCTCTTTTTTTGAATCACTCATTGTTCACCTCCGGACTTTCAATCAGATACACTGCATCTTCACCGTCTAGCTCTTTCACTTTTACCTGAACCTCCTCTTTTGCATGGGTAGGAACTGTCATTCCAACATAATCAGCTATCACAGGAAGTTCTCTGTGGCCTCTGTCAATCATACAGCAGAACTTTATACTTCGTGGTCTGCCATAAGCCATCAATGCATCCATCGCAGCCCGTACTGTGCGTCCGGTAAAGAGAACATCATCAACCAAAATCACGTCGCGGTTGTACAGATCAACCGGTATATCTGTGATTTTTACTTCAGGCATTTTTAATTTTGTGCGGTAATCATCCCGATAAAAAGTAACGTCTAGCACTCCAAAATCAGGACTGGTATCAAGCTTTTCTTCAATAATCTTAATAATGCGTTTACCCATATATACACCACGGGTTTGCATTCCAATTACTACGGGTTCTGTTGGGTCATCATACGGTTCAAGGAATTGGTGGGCGAATCGCAAATACGTGCGTTTCACATCCTCTTCCGTCATGATTTTGGCTTGTTCCAAAAAAATTTACCTCGGCTGATTTTTGAGATCAAAATTAGCGATTGTGGGAATGGTTTACAATTCAGAATTCTTTACACATCCCGACGGCACAATCCGTATTTTTAAAGTCTTTTGAAATTACCCCATGTCCCCAGAACAAAACCGTAAATTATTTCTCATTATTGCGATTGCAATCATCGCACTGAACCTTCGTCCAGCGTTGGCAGGGGTTGGTCCGTTGATCTTTGAGATCAGAGAAGACACAGGACTCTCCAACACCCTACTCGGATTACTAACTACATTGCCTGTACTGGCATTTGGGATTTTTTCAGTTTTAACTCCACTGTTTACGAAGAAAATTGGAACAGAGGGCACCATGGCTTTTGCACTCGTTCTGCTAACGGGTGGACTGATGCTCAGAGTGATGCCATCACTTTTCCCTCTCTTTGCGGGCACTGCAATTCTGGGAATTGGGATTGCACTTGGCAACACACTATTGCCTGGAATTGTTAAAAAGAGCTTTCCTCACCGTTTTGGACTTGTTACCGGAATTTACTCGGCAATGCTCGGGGTTGGTGCTACCATTGCATCAGCAGTTAGCGTTCCTCTTTCTGAAGATTTAAATCTGGGCTGGAGAATGTCTCTGGGAATTTGGGCAGCAATGTCCTTTATCGCATTGGTGATTTGGCTCCCTCAGATGAAGAGAAATATTCCTGTTACCGCGCGCCGCAGTTTAGCATCTTCACTCAAAAATCTGGGGCGTTCGAAAATCGCCTGGAATGTCTCCATTTTTGTAGGCCTTCAGTCCCTTACATTTTTTACCATCATAGCCTGGCTGCCGGAAATTTTAATTGAGCGGGGACTATCTGCGGGCAACGCCGGTTATATGCTCGCTTTGGCTCAAGGAGCCGGAGTTGTAGGCACGTTTATAATTCCATCATGGGCAGCGAACAGAAAAAACCAACGTCTGCCAATCATACTGCTTGTTGGCATTGAGATTATTAGTCTTTTGGGGTTGATGTCACCAAATCTCTTTATGGTTGAACTTTGGGCGACATTACTAGGATTTTGCCTCGGAGGAAGTTTTGGGCTCGCGCTGCTCTTTATCGTATTGAGAACCAGGGATACAGAATCTGCAAATGAACTTTCGGGAATGTCACAATCAATCGGGTACACTATCGCAGCTGTTGGCCCGGCATTGTTTGGGGCAGTTTATGACATCTATGCAAACTGGACTCTTCCTCTTGCTCTTCTACTTATAATCGCTTTTGCTAAACTTGGATCAGGTTTGATTGCGGGGAGAAATGAAATCATTAAATGATTTTCAATTCAATCATGTTTATAAATTCCTATGAAGGCATTCTTTTTAGACAGAGACGGCACCATCAATATTGACACAGATTTTGTCCACACCGTGGAGGAGTGGCAGTGGTGTGACCAAGTGCTTGATGCAATCAAATGGATGAATGATAATCAGTTCAAAGTAATTGTCGTTACCAATCAATCAGGAGTTGCACGCGGACATTATACCATTGAACAAGTTCAAAAGCTTCACAACTGGGTGGATGCTGAACTTGCTAAACTCAACTTGAAAATTGATGACTGGTATGTAGCACCCCACCATCCTGAATTTGACGCCAAACCTCACGATTATTCACCTGAAGATCGAAAACCTGGAACAGGAATGTTTCTAAAAGCCATTGAAAAGCACGGAATTGATCCCGGGCAATCATATATGGCAGGTGATAAAATCACAGATTTAAAGCCGGCAATTGAGCTGGGCATCAAACCTTATTTTATCCGATCGCGTCATGAACCCAATCAGGATAAAAATTGGCTCAAAAATCATGGAATAGATACATATGATACTCTTTTCGATGTGATAAAGGTTATTAAAAAGAAACCCTCTTAGTCAGCTTTAGCAGAGAGGATACGATTGCAAAAAATTAATTATCATTACGCATGAAACAGTTAATATTCTTCGTACTTTTGATTCATACCTATGCTCTTCCTGTCTGCACTATTTCTTAACCCACTCTTTTAATGTTAAAAGTACCCATCAAAAAACAACCGGATGAAACAACTTGCGGGCCAACATGTCTGCACTCAATTTACCGGTACTACGACAATCAAATATCACTCAAATCAGTAATTAACTCTGTTCCGCAGTTTGATGACGGAGGTACTATTGGCGCGATTCTGGCTACAGACGCTTTGCAAAAAGGATATGACGCAACAATCTATTCGTATAATCTGCAAATCTTTGATCCTTCATGGTTTGATCTTCAAAATGATATGATGATTGAAAAGTTGAAGCTTCAAATGCGTCATAAACGAAGCACCAAATTTCGAATTGCATCTGAGGCATATATTCACTTTCTCGAACTTGGAGGAAAAATACGCTTTGAGGACCTGCGTTCAACTATCATCAGACGATATCTGAAAAAAGACCAGCCAATTATTGTTGGCCTAAGCGCAACTTATCTTTACAAAAGCATTAGAGAATATGGACCTAATTTGGATTATGATGATATTCGAGGAGAACCGTCAGGCCACTTTGTAATTTTACATGGATACGATATGGAAACGAGGGAAGTGTTTATAGCCGACCCGATCAAATCAAATCCAATGGGAAATGGACAGTTTTATAAGATGAAAATAGAGAGGGTAATCAATGCGATTCTTCTGGGCATCGTAACTTATGATGCCAACCTGATTATCATTACACCAAAAAAACAGAAACAAGAGATCTAATTATGCACCATTTAGTAGTTGTAGATAACCCTAAAAAATGGACTCTTGATATTCCAGGAGTGGATATTGTTGCTGCCAAAGAGTATCTGTCAGATGAAAAGTTCAGTGCCCTGAGAAATGTAAAGGTATATAACCTCTGTAAAAGTTATCGTTATCAAACATCAGGTTATTATGTGTCTCTGCTTGCGTCAGCACGTGGGCATAAACCGATTCCCAATATCCTCGCCATTCAAGATTTAAAGTCTCAAGCAATGATCCGCATCACGTCTGATGAACTGGATGATTTGATTCAAAAGAGCCTTAAACCTATTCAGGCTGATACTTTTACATTGAGCATCTATTTCGGAAAAAATCTAGCCGCGCGGCACGACAAACTATCTCAAAAACTGTTTGCTCAGTTTCAGGCGCCACTCCTTCGAGGCGAATTTATAAAAAAAGATGAAAACTGGACTTTAAAAAGTCTTCAGCCTATTTCATCAAACGAAGTGCCTGATGATCACAAACCGTTCATAATTAAATCAGCTCAGGAATTTTTTAACAAGAGAAATACCGGAAAATCAAAAAAAGAGACCCGATTTGATTTAG
>SKGY01000148.1 GCA_007117235.1 Balneolaceae bacterium | reverse complement strand
CTATAATTGACCAATTAGATTTTGATGACAGCATTTTAAGGTTGAGCCTTGAGAGTCCCGGGCTGGATCTCTCTGTTAGCTTGGGAGGAAATTTAACCGGAATGAATGATCACACATATGTTAATGTAACCGGGCGGATTTCCAATCAATTTCTTGTTTATAATCGCGAACGATTTCTATTTTTTATTCCACTTCAACTAACAACAGACTTAAAGAGAGTTAGAAAGGAAGTAACCGATTTTGAATTTCAGCAAAGTTCATTAACACTGGGCACCGGGTTCAATACAGCAATTAGACTTTCAAGAAATATAGATTTTACGTTGAAAGGAACGCCCAATTACGGGTTTAGCTTTTCTCAGGGCAATCTGTTTGGTGGAAATCTTTTTCAGGCAGATGGCAAAGCCAAGCTATTTTTCAAAAACCTGATTGGCACCAATTCACTGTCTATTGGCTACCATTTTGATTATCGTTCTTACAATATTGACGGTGATTTAAGCGACTATGATTATACATCTCACTCACTCGTAATTGGCTATGCATTTTAATTAATGAAAACAGAGAAATTACTCCTTGAACTTGAAGATCTTTGTGAAAAAAACGGATATCATATCCGTAAGGAGAGGGGGGCATTTAGGGGGGATCAGTGCATTATCGAAGGTGATAAGCTCATAGTTGTTAACAAGAATAAGCCAATTGAATCTCAAGCCGCAATAATGGCTAAAGTTCTAAAACAGATTGATACCAACGACACATTTATAAAGCCGGCTGTTCGAAAACACCTTGAAGAACTATGGATCAAGCTTGATAGATTTGAGCAGATTGATGATACAAATGAATAAATAATTCAATGAAATGTACTTTTCTCGGCACCGGCACATCTATGGGCGTTCCCGTTGCCGGTGGATTTGGGAGTGAAAAAATAAAACCAGACCCGAGAAATCAACGCTACAGATGCTCGGTTTGGGTTGAAACTCCTGAAGCCTCAATAATCATAGATACAAGTCCGGAGTTCAGGCTCCAAACTATCCGCTCGAATATCAAAAAAATAGATTTAGTCCTCATTACGCATGAACATATGGATCATATTGGCGGGCTCGATGACCTGCGCATCTATAATTATGTGCAAAAAAGTCCAATCCCTCTTCTAAGCTCTGAAGAAGCCATTAAATCAATCCGGTCGCGATTCGAATATATGTTTGGAGAAAACAAATACCCCGGCTCCACCTCCGTTGAAATGGAAGTAATTGATTCAAAAATTACATTCAGAGATGTTACAATCGAGCCATTGGCTTATAATCATGGAGCCATTGAGATTCAGGGTTATAGAATAAATGATTTTTCATATCTCACTGATGTTAAATCTATTCCTGATTCCACTAAAGAGAAAGTGGCGGGGAGCGATGTGATGGTTTTGAGCGGATTAAGGTGGGCGCCGGAACATCCAACTCATTTGACCATCCCTGAAGCTGTTGAAATAGCAAACGAGCTTAACATCAAACAGACCTATCTGGTGCACATGAATTCTTATGTTGATCATCAGGAAACAAATGACAAACTACCGCCTCATGTTCGTTTAGCTTACGATCAGCTAGAGATTACCATCTAACTCCTACAAATATTTTTTCTTTTCTTTATTCGATTTTAAGTCTTCAACGACCTGCTTAACTCCTTGTGCTCTTTCTAAATTTACTACAAGAATCGCGTCATCAGTTTCTACTACTGCAAGATTGTCAACTCCAACCAGTGCTACTATTTTGCCGCTCTCTGAGTGAATCAGATTCGAACTAGAATCTTGAATTGATACGATTGATTCGCCTGTTGCATTACCACTTTCATCTTTTGAAGAGAGTTCGTGCACCGCTGTCCAGCTACCTACATCATTCCAGTCAAAATTACCCGGCACCACATGTACGCTTTCTGCTTTTTCCATTATTCCATAATCAATCGAAACCGATGGGCAGGCATTGTAAAACTCGTTAATATCCTTTTCACCACAGTCTGAATTAATAAGTAATTCCATCTCTTTATAAACCTCGGGCAGATGTTTTTGAAAAGCCTTTATGATTACATCGGTTTTCCAAATAAACATCCCGCTGTTCCACAGATAGTCACCGGACTCCAAAAACATCTTAGCTCTCTCTTCGTCGGGTTTTTCGGTGAAATTTTTGACAGAAAAAACTTTATTCCCATTAGCCTCAAACGAATTGCTTTGATCGAATCTAATATAACCATAGCCCGTTTCAGGTCTGTTTGGTTCAATACCTATTGTTACAAGTGATTCTTTATCAATTGCTGTTTGAACAGCACTTTTTAAAATTTTTAGGAACTCATCTCTGTTTCCAATCCTGTGATCTGCCGGTAAAACCACCATCACTGAGTCGGGGTCTTCGTTATGCAAAATTGCCGCAGCTGCAGCTACACATGGCGCCGTATTTCTTGCAACAGGCTCGCCAACAATAAACTCCTTTCTGCTTCTTGGAAGCTGGTTAGTCACAATTGACACATAGCTGTCATTTGTAACAACCATTACCTGCTCTTGATTTATGAATCCCTCAAGCCGGTCTACCGTCTCTTGTAACATTGTTCGATTACCGAACAGGTTTAAAAATTGTTTAGGACGTGCTTGAGTACTTTTAGGCCAAAATCTGGTTCCGGCACCGCCGGCCATAATTACTGCGTATGTCATATTTCTCTTTTCTTTTTGTTTACAAAGAAAGGTAGAGAATTGACTGTTAAAGCGAAACGTGACTTACTTTAGTAAGTGTGAAGCTGAATGTAGAACCAACATCCGGTTCGCTCTCGATATGAAGCGCTTCTCCATGAGCTTCGATGATGTGTTTCACAATAGCTAATCCGAGCCCTGTACCGCCCTTATCTCTAGACCTTGATTTATCCACTCTAAAAAATCTCTCCGTCACTCGAGATATATCCTTTACCTCCATACCGATTCCGGTGTCTTTAATATAGACCCTTACTCTTTCACTATCTTTTTTTGTGGGCAAAAGACCAACTTCAACTCTGCCCCCTTCCTGATTGTACTTAATCCCATTTTCAATCAAATTGATCAAAACCTGTTTGATCTGATTTCTGTCCGCTTTGACCTGTAAATTCTTATCAAACTCATTTACCAAAATTTCCACGTCTTCCTTTTGTGCTTTGTACTGTAAACTTTCAACTACGTCTAATACCACGTCGTGTAGATATACTTCCTGAAAGTTTGACTTCATCTCCCCGGTTTCAAGCTTTGAAATTTCCATCAAATCTTTTGTCAGATATATCAGGCGGTTCACGTTTCTCATTGCCTTTTTCAGAAATACCTCATTCACTTCTTTATCATGTATGGCACCATTGAGAAGCGTTTCAATAAATCCTTGAATGGCAAAAATAGGGGTCTTTAATTCATGAGAAATATCACCGATAAACTCCTTCCTGTAGTTCTCAATTTTATTGAGGCGAAGCAGTTCTTTCTCAACCATTTTACTAGCCTTCTTTGCCTGAAGAGAAAGATAATCCAACTCATCACCTTCTTTTTCTTCGAGGTTTTCATACTCTTCAAACTTCTTTTTGGAGATATTTTTAAGTACCCGGTTAATCTCGTTGATTCGTTTATTGTGAAGCCAGGCAGAAACAGAATAAACTGTAACAAAACCAGAGAAGAATATAATTGAAAAGGAGAGGATTAGTTCAGCTCTTGTGAAATCCTTCAGGTAAACCAATAGACCAACACTTACAATGGCCATCGCGATTGAAGAGAATCCTGCCGTTCGGAGAGCTATTGTTGAAAAAAAATTCTTAGTCACTTTAAACCGTTAATCTTTAAACCGGTAGCCTACACCTTTTACGGTTTCAATATAGTGATCTCCCAATTTTTCCCTGATTTTTCTAACGTGTACGTCTACAGTTCGATCAACAACATAAATGTTGTCGCCCCAAACTTTATTTAGCAAAGTTTGCCTGTCTCTCACTTTTCCTTTTCGGCTTGCCAAATAGTAAAGCAGTTCGAACTCCTTTCTGGGAAGCTGAAACTCTTCATCACCCTTAGTGACTATATAACGGTCTTTATCAATTTTGAGATCATGTACCTCAAGTTTTTGAATATCTTCTTCAGAGTCATCAAACCGACGTAATACAGCATTTATCCTGGAAAGTAATTTAGTTGTGCTGATTGGTTTTGTAATGAAGTCATCAGCTCCTTTATCCAGACCTTCAACCTCAGTTTTTTCATCACTTCTTGCAGTTAGAAAAATTATGGGGATGTGCTTCAACTCGTCGTCACTCCTCATTTTTTCACATGCTTCAATGCCATCCATTTTTGGCATCATGATATCTAAAAGAACAAGGTTTGGTTTATGCTCTTTAGCTACAGCTATTCCATCCTGTCCATTCTCTGCTTTGAGTACATTATATCCCTCTTTTTTCAAGTTGTACTCAATTAGATCAAGCAGATCTTGTTCGTCATCTACGACTAGAATTGTTTGTTTTGACAAATCAGTAACGTTTATTGTGAGTAATTAAGCCGGTGACTATTCATCCGACACTCTATAATACAAAGCAGTTATTAAGAAATTATTATCTCTTTGATTCTGCCAGTGCTTGTTTCACAATATCAGACACAGTGTCACCCTCTCCTTGTGTTATAATTTTATTTACCATCTGCTCTGCCTCTTTTTTCTTAAACCCAAGTGCTTCCAATGCTGAGAGCGCTTCTTCTCTTTTGCTTCTTTTTTCTAAACTTCCCGTTGATACTGACGGTTGTGATTCATCAAATAGCTTGTCTTTAAGTTCCAAAACCATTCGCTCAGCTGTTTTTTTTCCAATTCCGGAAATAGCTGAAAGGGCTGATGTATCCTGAGTTACGATCGCCTCCATCAAGTTGGGCGCCGGCATTCCTGATAGAATAGTTAATCCCAGCTTAGGTCCAATCCCCTTAACTGTAATTAATCGTTCGAAAAGGTTTTTTTCTTTTGAGGTGGCAAACCCAAATAATCGCTGATCACTGTCTGTAAAGTGATGATAGATTAATATTTTTATCTCTTTACCTGTATCCGGTAACGTTTGGTATGTTTCTGTTGATATTTCAACTCTATACCCAATACCACTTACATCAACAATCAGTTCGCTCTGAGTTTTAACGCTTAAAATGCCGTTTAAGAATGCTATCATTTTATATTATTTAGTGCTTCTTCACTCTATCCGGATTCTCTTCTACAAATGAAGCCCAGCTGGATTTTCTGTTGTTTTGATGTGTTTTCTTAACTCCTTTGGCAGAAGTAATTTTATTTGAGTTAGTGTGATGACACCATGCAACTGCCAGCGCGTCTGTGGCATCAGCTTTTATTTTTTCAGATGGAAGTTTCATCATCTTTTCAAGCATGAAAGCCACCTGCGTTTTACTCGCATTGCCATTACCTGTTATCGCTTTTTTTACTGCTTTTGGATAGTATTCTGCAACTGAAACACCACTGTTTGTAATTGCTAAAATAGCAGCCGCCTGAGCCCTCCCGAGTTTTAACATAGCTAAAGGGTCAACACCATATACGGGTGTCTCAACCGCGCATTGATCGGGCTTGTGAGTAG
>SKGY01000049.1 GCA_007117235.1 Balneolaceae bacterium | reverse complement strand
GATGTGCCTTACCGGCTGCCGGAAAGTTTTGGTTTGATGGGACTAATGGCGGCATTGGTATTCGTTGAACCATTTATGATGAATCTCTTAAATATTGGTTGGCTTTTGTCGAAATTAGTTATTGTAATGGTTGGGTTAGTACTCACTGTGATTTATCTAAAAATTTTACTTCCTGCCTCAGATAAAGAAAAATCTGTAAGGAGCTAAGAGAAATGGATTCTTACATGCACTTAGAGTTTTTCTCGCAGAATGTCGCAGATAAAGCGCGGAGTTTCGCAGAGAAAATTTGTTTAAAATTGACCTGTTTAATATTGCTAATCATCTGCGATACTCTGCGTTGAACTCAGCGAGTCTCTGCGAGAATCAGTATTGAAACAGCAAGGTATATGATTACGATTTATTATCTTATGATCGATTTAGAATCAATTCAACATTAATCATTCCTCATTCAAAATTCCCTTAGGCTATGATCAAATCCCTCTACATAAAAGACTTTGCCCTTATTGACGAGCTGGACGTTCAATTTGAACACGGACTCAATATTATGACCGGTCAGACCGGCGCAGGTAAGTCAATTATTATTGGAGCGTTGAATATGATTTTAGGAGAAAGGGCTGATACTGATGTGATTCGTCAGGGTGCCGACAAAGCTATTGCTGAAGCCACAATCCATACCGGGAAAAATGAACTTTTGGAATCCCTGCTGACCGAGAATGCTGTCGATTACAGTGAAGAGCTCATACTAAGGCGTGAGATTCGGCAGAGTGCCAGTCGCGCATTTATTAATGACACCCCGGTAAACATTTCAGTATTAAAAGAAGTTGGCGATCAGCTTGTAGATCTTCATGGCCAGCATGACCACCAGATGCTTCTTAAAGATGAAAACCATCTTGGTGTGATTGATCAGTTCGACTCCGTTCAGCCCATTTTGGAGGAGTATCAAAAAGAGTATTACAACATGTCGTCTCTTCAAAAGGAGATGCGAGATTTATTGAGGCGTGAAAAGGAGTTAAAAGAAAAAACGGAGCTTTACCAGTTTCAAGTAAAAGAGTTGGAAACTGCTCAACTTAACACAGACGAAGAAGTGGAACTTGAATCGGAGATGAATCTTCTCGATAACGCTGAGGATTTAGATCAGAAAGCTTCTGCAATTTCAGATATTGGGAATGGTGATGATGTAAGCCTGATAGAAATGCTGAATACCATCAAGCTGAATCTTGAGGATATGGCTCGGATCGAGCCTGAGTTTCAGTCATACCTGGAAGAGGTAACTACTGCAAGAATCAGTATACAGGAAGCTGTTCAGTTCGCTGAAAGGTATCGTGACCGAATTGAGTTCAATCCTAAACGATTGGAAACCTTGCGACAAAGGCAGTCTGAATTAAACCGGCTTCAGAAAAAATACCAGCGAAATATCCCTGAATTGATCAGCTACTATAATGAAATTAAAGCGGAACTGAGCATAGCCGAAAATTTTGATCTCGAAATTGAGCGCATCCAAAAGAAAATTGACGCACAGGCAGAAGTTCTGAAAGCAAAATCAGTTAAACTTCATAATCATAGAGTATCAGTCGGGAATCAGTTATCAGACGACATTGTTGCCGCCCTCAAAAATCTTGGAATTGAAAATGGACAGTTCAGAGTTGATGTGAATTGGATGAAATCAGATAAAGGGTGGATCAGTGTAGATGGTGCCCCGATCGATTGTACCGTAGATGGCTGTGATGATGTTCGATTCTACATATCAACAAACAAAGGCGAAGAGCCCAAGCCATTAGCGAAAATTGCGTCGGGAGGAGAGATAAGCCGTGTAATGCTATCGCTTAAATCAATTTTAGCGAAAGAGCATCACTTGCCGGTTATGATTTTTGATGAAATTGATACGGGCATTAGTGGCAATATCTCTGAAAAGGTTGGCCGGGAGATGAGAAAACTCTCTGAATATTGTCAAATTGTTGCCATTACTCACCAGCCACAAATAGCTAGCCAGGCTCACAAACATTATCGTGTTGAAAAGATTGAGGAGGGCGACAGGACAATAACCAGAATTGTATCACTATCTGATGAGGAACATATCAGGGAAGTTGCAAGTTTGATGAGTGGTGAAGAAATTACTGATTCTGCACTCATAAGCGCGCGGGAGCTGATTGACCGTGGCAGTATGAAAAATTGATTTAGCAAATCAACAGTTTTAAGTTACCATTGATTTATACAGGCCTGTTGAATTTTTCTGCTTTGATAAATTTATGATCTTTCACAAAGGTTTACTTAGTCTGCCATTTAATCATCGAGGATATTATGAAACTTAACAGAATACTCTTTTTAGTAATAAGTTTGGTCTTTATCTCAGCTGTAACAAATAGTGTAACAGCACAAGACCGTTCAGGCGAAACCGTTCGTGTAGAAACTACGGATGGAAATATATTCATAGGTGTTGTGCAGCAAGAAAGTGAAAATCAGCTGGTTCTGCAAGTTGAAGGAGTTGGAGAAGTTACAATACAAAAGGTGAACATCAGAAATGTAAAGATTCTTGATTCAGATCGTATTAGAGATGGTGAGTATTGGTTCGAAAATCCACAGGGTACCCGCTACTTCTTTGCTCCCAATGCGATCGGGTTAAAAAAGGGGAGTGGGTATTATCAAAATGCGTGGATTCTATTTAACAATGTGAATTATGGTGTTTCGGATAACGTGTCAATTGGTGCCGGTACAATTCCAATCTTTTTGTTCGGAGCTTCATCAGTACCAATCTGGATTCTGCCAAAGCTTTCGATCCCTATTGCAGCTGATAATCTTCAGTTGGGTGCAGGCGCACTAATAGGTGGTGTAATTGGCGAAGAATCAGGTGGATTTGGGCTCGCTTACGGTAACGCTACTTATGGTGATCGCGATAAAAATCTTACAGTAGGGTTGGGTTATGCTTATGCGGGAAACACATGGTCGAATACACCATTGGTTAACATAAGTGGTCTTTACAGGTCTAGCATTAATATTCAATGGATTGCGGAGATATACTTTCTGCCGGGAATTGAAGGTAGTGGAGTCGGTATCTTTGGTGCAAGATGGGCGCCGGAAAGATTTGCAGTTGATTTTGGATTGGCAAGGCCACTATCAGCAGCCGGTTTTATTGGTGTCCCCTGGCTCGGCGTAACAATACCTTTTGGAAATAGATAACATATATGCTCAAGCACGCACTGTTATTACTTTTCTTTTTTCCGGGTAGCCACGCTTTTGCTCAGGTTCATGTTCTTATAGTATACCATAGTGAGTCAGGACAAACTGAGATGATGGCACAATCTGTTTCAGATGGGGCTCAATCTGTTGATGGAGTGGCTGTTCTGTTGAGAACTACTGAAAATGTTACTCAGGATGAGCTTTTGCGAGCTGATGCAATCATTGTAGGAAGCCCTGTTTACAATGCAAATGTGACACCGGAGATCTCTTCATTCATTGCATCATGGCCGTTTGAGGATCAGCCGCTAAAAAATAAGATTGGTGCTGCTTTTGTTACGGCCGGGGGGATCTCAGCCGGAGAAGAGATCGTTCAAATGAACATTTTACAGAGCATGCTCATCTTTGGGATGATCGTGGTTGGAGGGCCGGATTGGACACAGCCATTTGGAGCCTCTGCAGTTACAGGCGAACCACCTTTTCGGATCGATGATAATAGTAAGCTCAATCAGCTATTTCTTGATAAAGGGTACAAGCTGGGTGAAAGGGTGGCAAAAGTTTCTTCAGCTTTTCATCAAACCAATTCTCACTAAAAGGTCACTCCAAGCCCAAAGTTTAATCTTCTGAATGAGAGATTGTTAATGACAGTTTGATTTCCCCATTGATTAAAACTGTAGGAAGAGTTATCAATATTGTAGCCGGCATTAATAAACCAACCGAAACTGTTACTCATATTAAACTGCATTCCAAATGCGGGGTTAAATAATAGTCCGCCCGAATGATTGTTGAAAATCAAATTTTCATCTTCATGATATGAGAAATTGTAACCTGCCTTTAGGGACAAAAAAGGAGATGCATTTGCTTTTAAAAATCGCAAATTCAGATCAACATAAAACGGAATAAGTGTTAAAGGATCGTTATAAAGTGTGATTCCAATCCCGAATCCTGCGCCAAAATGAGGAGTAAACTGAATGCCGTGAACTGTGTAAAACCTTGGAGTTACTGAATCACTGCCCTGAAGCATATCAATACCGCTTCTGCTCATATAACCATAGTTTTTGAAATATTGGGTTTCCGGGACCTCTTCCAGTCTGATATTTTCAACCTCATCCATACTGAAGACAAAAATATTCCTGCCGGTAGTTACTATTTTCAAATACTCTCCTTCATTCATTTCAACGATCTCACCGCGAATAATGCTTCCGTTCTTTAAGTAGACAACGTCCTCAACTTTCTGCTGAGCAAACAGAGTTGCAGGAAGAAAAGTCAGAAATAGAAGTATTAAGAGTGTGTATTTCATTTTTTAAAGATCATTTTAAATTAAAAAAGACAGGGCGCTTTCAAGCACCCTGTCAATAAGTGGGACAAAGAGTGACTATTGCTCAGCCACATGAATTGTGCTCAAGTGTATAAGGTTATTTACATCACTGTAATCATACTGTACAATTCCGCTCTTACCTGTTACCATGAGCACATTGTTGAATGGGATAACGTCAAAGGTTTTGATGTCGGAGATATGACGAAGTTCTTTAACATCATGAGGGTTGCCGGCATCAAGCACTTTTAGACCAAAATCGCCTTCACTAATGAAAAGTGTACCATTATCGATGCCGAGGCCGTGTGGGTTTATCATGCTGTATTTGCCCACCATTTTTGGACTATATAGGTCGCTCACATCAATTACTTCAAGGTGATTCGTGCCGGAAATGTTAGGGCAATTTGGGCCATCTCTAAGGGTTACATAAGCATAATCACCTTCCACTACAATCGGGTCGCATGCAGTTGCATGTCGAAAAACAGATAGCTGCTCCGGGCTGTTGGGATTACTTAGGCTGTAAATGTACATGGAGTTCACAGACCCAACAAACAGGTGGTTGTTGTACGGGAAGATTGTCTCTATAAGCCATCCTACATGCTGCTGATCAACTTTTGATGCGTTTTCAGTTGAAATATCAAATGTGTAAAGGTCGCGCTCATCAACGGCATAGAGATGCTCACCGCTAATTGTGAACCTAGCCATAGATCCGCCAACGCCCGTTTGTGATTCGCCAGATGTACTAGTGAAACCGGAATCTCCCGCTGACAATACTCTGAAACTATTCGAGAAACTTGCAGGGTGTGAAGCACAGTTTCCTTCACAAGTTTCTTTACGTACAACCGGTTTCCAATCTACAACCAATCCCTTAGATGGATCAACCACTTGTGTGGTAAAACCGGGTGCAGTATTAGCTGATTGAACAAAAACATCTGTAAGCCGGTGTAGTAACTCAGGTGATTCTAAATTCTGTATATCAAATACGAGCAGATCTTTTTGTGAATCAGAGTAAAGCAGATTATTTCTGATGGCAATGTCTTTATTGCCGGGAATATTAATGAACCCTATGTTGACAGGCGCAGATGGATTGCTGTTATCGATGAT
>SKGY01000089.1 GCA_007117235.1 Balneolaceae bacterium | reverse complement strand
TCCATTCCAAAATTACGGCCGATGAGGTATGTGCTTGTATCTGCAATAAATATCCCGGTGAAGCATGCAGCTATAGCATACTGAATTTCAATTACACCGGATGCAACTAACAGTCCGGCTGATATAGATGTAATATCCTCATGAATAATGGCACTGATAACTATAATTAGTAGAATAGTTAATAAAGCAGAGCCTTTAATTGGTTCTATATTATCAGAGTCGAAAGGCAGCAATGATTGATCAACTCTTAGCTGAGACGCTTCTGATTTTGATAATGACTCACCTTCATTCACTGAATTTAAAAAGGAGTGGATGGCTTCACTAAACTCTTTATATTCTATAACATTCAACTCACTTTGGGGAATAAGTCGATGAATTTCTACAGATGATTGGACAGGGACACCGCTATTATACTGAGAGTGTAACGTTAAAGTTGGCACATTAATATTCCTGAACCAATGAAGGTCTTCTCTTTGGTCTAATTCAATTAATCCGTGGACGTAATCAAGATTGAAGGATTGGTTATAATAATGACCAAAATGAGGAAAAGCGTACTTATAAAGCTTTACAAATGGCAGATAAAATGTGAATAAACCTCTGTTGATAGTTTGGTTCCCTAAAAAATAGAGCTCTTCAATACCCAATGAGTTTATGAATGTCGCGCTCCTATACTTTTCAGTATGATACTCTGACAACAATTGTGCTGCAATTACCCCCCCATAACCGTAACCTACTATATGTATTTCATTAAGTTCTTCAGATCTGTTGATAAATTCTGAGATAATTGCCGCTCTGGATTCAACGGAAAATGTGGAGCTTGAACTGTTTGGAAATCCGGTAGGATAAACAGGCAATTTTACATTATTGAAGCTTGATAGCGTTTCAGCAAGCTTGAGTTGATCACTATCGAATGTGAGGTCTGGCAAAAATAGTATAGTAGCACCATCATCAAATGAAGGTATATTTAAGAGATTTAAAATAGATTCTTGATCATCAATTGTAACCACCGATTGCTCAGCATAAAGGTTCTCTTTTTCAATGACAGGATAGATAAGCTGTACAGACCATGAAAAAAGAAGAAGGAAGCAATAAACGAACAATACAGTCACCCAGAATCTGGGAAACATAAGTCTTGATGAACTATTCAATTTTTAAAAAACCTATTTATATCAATTAATTATCACGGTGACAAAACCACAACGACAAATGTCGCGTTCTTATTGACATTTTAGAGTCGTGAATTGATGTAAAAAATATCACTATTCCCTGCACATAAAAAAGATTTAATCTCAAAATGGAATCTTATTCTTATTTTCTATTGTTTTGACAGAACAATTACACAGACCTATTTCAAACCATCCTTAATGCTTTACACAAAGCCTTTTTATAATTCTCCTGATAAAGACTGGGTTGTTTTCATCCATGGAGCCGGTGGTTCATCCTCTATTTGGTTCAGACAATTGAAGGATTATCAAGAGAACTTCAATGTTCTTTTAGTTGATTTGCGCGGACATGGTAAATCAAAAGAGATGAGCACAATGAAAAAGTATTACAAGGAGAAGTACTCATTCAAAACTGTAAGCAAAGATGTTCTCGAAGCAGTTAGAGAGAATAAAATTGAAAAAGCTCACTTTGTAGGAGTATCCCTTGGTACTATTATTATACGTACCATTGCCGAAATGGAACCGGAAATTGTTAAATCCGCAGTTATGTGCGGTGCAATTACCCGGTTAGACATCAGAAGCAGAGTGCTTGTTTGGTTAGGCCACACGTTTAAAAAAATTGTTCCATTCATCTGGTTATATAAACTCTTCGCATGGGTTATAATGCCTAAAAAGAATCATGAGGAATCAAGATCACTTTTTGTTCAGGATGCTAAAAATTTGGCGCGAAAAGAATTCCTGAAATGGTTTAAACTTACCTATGACGTAAATCCATTACTAAGGTATTTCAAAGAGAAAGAGATGGAGCCACCAACTCTATACATTATGGGTGAAGAGGATCATATGTTTTTACCACCTGTAAAGAAGATGGTTGAGGAGTTTGAAAGAAGTGAACTTGAAATCGTTGCCGGGAGTGGCCATGTTGTAAACATAGACAATCCCAAAAAGTTCAACGAGATATCAATTGCGTTTCTTAAGAGACATGCCCAAGAAACTACACCAAGTTATGCCGGATTAATGTGAAATGGAAAAATTAGTAAACCTGTAATGAATTCCCATTCTATTAATTCGAGATATTTCTGGCTATCCAAGTATCCGGTTCGCGTGTCTGTCTCATCTGTCTTTGCAGATTTATCGCCTCTCTGATATCATCTGACCCTTTAAATGCTACCCGGTAAAATCCTGTTGATTCATTAAGCAAAATGTGTGCTTCAAATCCATCATCTATTAACGATCTATAGAAAGAGTCGGCATTACTTTGCACTTGAAAAGAGCCACCTATCACGTAAAATTCGAATGTTTCTTCACCATTGAGATCAGTTAAATCCATTGGCCTCCATTCATCAGAGAAACGGGAAATATCAGCTTGCCTAAGCTCTGCTTCCTGAAGTTGCCTTCTCTCTAACTCTGCTCGTCTGGCCTCGATTTCTTCTTCAGTTAAATCCTCACCGAATTCTGAGTCAAATGTCTCCTGCATATCTTCATCAGATACCAGATCCTCTTCAATAACTTCTTCCGGTATTTCAACTTCAACCGGCTCTTCCTCTATTATTGCTGAAGCAGGTTCCAGTAATGGTCTTTCCACCACTCTTTCCATTAGATTTCGATGTAGTGCTTGTTCCCTGTCCATTGTTTCTCTTTGAGACAAGTTTGGTCTTCTAAGTCTCTCCTGAATTGTAGGTTCTAATTCAGCCTGAATTAAAACAATAAATTCATTCTCAATAAGATCAGTTGAGTTGTATCCAAACAGATATTTTAAACCAAAAAACCAACCGGGAAGATCTTTCAAAAATGGAATCCCACGTCTAACTCTAGCCTCTTCAGTTCTATATAATCCTGCCATTACTGTACTTTCACCATCTAACAAAACTGCATGTGTGCTGGCCTGCTGACGGTTTACAATGGTGCTAACCGGATCTGGCAGTGCAGAAGAACGTTCTGCCTGTATGTCCAAATAGATAAGAGTGGTGTCCCCCTCAGTAATAAGCTGAGGTGTAACGGTAAGAATTGTACCGGTACTGAAAAACTGATCAGTAACGTTTCCGGCAAAATCCCGTTGTTTAATTGAGAAATCCTGTCCTACCTGTATTCGCCCCTCTTCTCCATTCATTACTTTAATTGATGGAGTAGCAAGAATTTTACCAAGGTTATCGGCTTCAAATGCGCTGAATAAGGCCTGAACTTCAATTCCACCTACATTTCCAAAATTTATTAATGAGTTAAAAACATTTTGAGATACATTTTGTGCACCTGTAGCATTTACATTTACAAAGCTCCCGCCAAATCCCGTCTCAGGGAAACCATCTGATCCTTCATCACCAACAAAATCTCCAATATTTGCAGGTACTCCACTTGTTAATGTAGACCAATCCACACCAATCTCACGAAGAGCTCTTCTGCTGCCTTCAAAGAATGTAGCGTTTATTCGCACTTCTCTGGTGTTTGTATTAACTCTTCGTTCATCCTGAACCCCAACAGTAGTTCTAGGTTGTTGTGGCTGAGGATCTGATGGGTCAGTACTTACACGTGGTGTATCTCTTTGAGCCTGCTCTCTGGTGACCAATTCAAAAAATTCTGGTGTTTCAAGTGCAACAAATCCCTGAACTCTCAAAATGTAATCTAATGCATCTCTCCAGTTCATTGGAGGCAGTGACACTCCAATAGGGCCGGTAAATCCGGTTCTATCAATAATAAACTTGCCTGAGTAATCCTGGGCAAAGATATTAATTATATCTATCGCCTCCGGGAAGCTTGTCTGACGATCGAAGGATATGACTTCATCCGGGTTCGTAAATTCTCTTGGAATACGATCCTGAGCTGATGCAATCCATGCATCACTGAAGAATATCAATGCGAAAATTATAGCTGTTAAGTACTTCATAGTATGATTTAATTTTTTCATCGTTGTACCCCCAGTGTCACCACGTCAATGATACCACCTCTGTTTAATCTAAAAGTAGCATTTCCTTGTTGTACGTTTATAGATTCCAATCGACCTAAATAAACTCTGTCATTAGGACGTAACGTTACCATTCGTCCATTTTGATTTATAATAAAAATTGAGTTAGCACTTACTCCAACTAATCTGCTATCGTCAACATTAAGCAGGTTCTCAATATTTTCATCCACAGGTCTGATAAGTGGAAAAAATGGATTGTGAGCAGATGCCATGTTCCTGGTAGAAACACCCGGTGTTCTGGCTGCATCAAATATGTTGTTGCTGTCGTAATTGCTTTCCAGCATAAATGCGAAGTTTACATTTTGGAAACTGCCAACCATAGCTACAGGTGTTATAGTGATGTCCCGAATTTTTTGAACAGGCTCACTGTTTTCAATGGCGTTCATAAATCTTACTAAACCACTGTAGGAACCTGTACCTGTTATTTCAGATCTCAATAAACCGTAATTAGTTGTGCTGGATGAGTCTGTAAAACTGAAGTTAAACTGAAGGCCTGACATCTCATTTAAGATGGTCAGAAACCGGAACACTTCATCCGGATTATTGGATCTGAAAATAGTTTTGTCAAAACCATCGATAAATGTTCTAGATTCTGCAAACTGTTCTCTAAGAGCAGGCACTAACTCAGCTGTTTGGCTGTCTTGCCTAAAATCTCTTTCCAGTCTTTCCACCTGTACCTCAAGGTTTTCGATTGTTGGGAATAGAAAAAATTTGAAATACGCAAATCCGCTCCCGTAAATGACGATAAGCGCGACAAATAAGATTAGTGTATTTCGTATTGCGTATGACATTAATTAAGTCTGCTTAGTTTATATATTGTTCCAAGTCAAGTGACTCACCCGGTGTAAATACACTTTCATCTTCCACCACACGACGAATCATCATATTAAAATAGAAAACTTCCTGTGTTCTGATCTCTTGTCTTTGAACTGACATTAATGTTACAGAGGGAAATTTATTTGCAAGTTGTGGAATTCTGTCTCTTCTCAATGAGTATCCGTCAATCAAGATCACATCTTCATTTTGCCTGAAAGAGTTCACCCAGATCCCTCCTACTTCCTCCAATGCTCTGTTAAACCTATCAAGAGTAACTGTCCACTTAATATTATTCTGACTAAGCTCTGACAATAATGAAAGCTGATTTTGCATCTGATTCAGCTGAGTGGTTAATTCTTCTGATTCCCTAACCAACGGGTCCAGCTGATCTATTTGGAGCTGTAACCTGTTTGTTTGTTGGCTCAGCTGATCAATTTGCGATGAATATTCTTGGTAATAATGATTCCCTATGGCCGGGCTAATACCAATAAGAATGAGCAGTAGTATTCCGTGCCAGTGAAGTTTGAAAATTTTCTGCTTATCAGATACATATTTTGGGAGAAAAGAGATCGGAGGGTACTGCTTTGCTGATTGCCCGGTAGATCTTGTAGCAATACTTATAGCAGTTGTGAACTCAGGTAATAGTGATTCCATGCTCTCTTCAAACTCAAACAATTCT
>SKGY01000046.1 GCA_007117235.1 Balneolaceae bacterium | reverse complement strand
AAATTGAAGAAGCAGAATTTGAAGATATAACCAATAAAGAGAAAAAGGCTAACCAACCATGAGTTTCGAAGAAAAACACAAAAAAGGTTACGAACTACTTCACGAGAAAGATCTGGACAAAAGCTTAGATGCTGCCAGAGACCTCCAGAGAATTGATCCTGATGCAGCTGAAGGATACACACTTGAAGGTGAAGTAATGCAGAAATTAAGCCAATGGGATGCAAGCATTAAGTCGTTCACTGAAGCAATTGAAAAAGACGAGGATAATGGACGCCTTTACAATCTAAGGGGTTATTCTTATCTGAACGATGATGATGCCGAGAAGGCGCGTGAAGATTTTGAAAAAGCCATTGAACTCAGTAATCCACCGGCAGCGCACAGAAATTTAGTTCTGTATAAAGTAATGGTTGGGAAAGGGAATGAAGCCATTACTTACCTATTAGACAGAATTCGAACAGATCCCCGCGATGTCGAAAACTGGATATTGATGGGAGATCTCATGAAGAAAGGTGGACACGACGAAAAAGCCAGATCATACTATGAGCAAGTCCTTAAGATGGACCCCGAAAATGAGTATGTGAAAAGTCTTCTCGAAGGTTAATACACCTACACCTTATTTATCCACTTTGTTATAAAACACGCTTAATTTAAAACTGAAAACCGTCTTTAAACAATGAGTACTGACAAAGCAAAGATCTTTTATACCATTACTGATGAGGGACCCTACCTCGCAACTCACTCCTTTTTACCAATTGTTGAAGCTTTTACAAAAGCGGCCGGAGTTAATGTTGAAACAAAAGACATCTCACTTGCGGGTCGTATTTTGGCAAATTTCCCTGACTATCTGGAGGATGATCAAAAAGTGACAGATGCTTTGGCAGAACTTGGAGAGCTGGCAAAGAAGCCGGAAGCAAATATCATCAAGCTTCCAAATATCAGTGCTTCTGTTCCTCAGCTTGTTGATGCGATTAAAGAACTGCAAGGAAAAGGTTATAAGCTTCCTGATTACCCTGAAGATCCTAAAAACGATGAAGAGAAAAAGATTCAAGAGCGATACAATGCTGTTAAAGGAAGTGCTGTTAATCCGGTTCTTCGTGAAGGAAACTCAGATCGTAGAGCGCCTAAGCCTGTAAAAGAATATGCCAGGCAGAATCCGCATTCAATGGGCGAATGGAGTTCAGACTCCAAAACACACGTGGCTACAATGAATGATAACGATTTTGCCCACTCAGAAAAGTCTGTCACTATAGAGAATAAAGATGATGTTCGAATTGAGTTTGTTGATGACAACGGCAATGTTTCCGTTCTGAAAAAGAGTGTCCCGCTAATTCCTGGTGAAGTAATTGACGCCGGCGCAATGAGTAAAAACGCACTTTTAACGTTTCTTGAAGAGCAGGTTCAGGATGCAAAAAAGCAGGGAGTGCTGTTTTCATTGCACATGAAAGCAACCATGATGAAGGTATCTGACCCTATTATTTTTGGACATGCCGTACGCGTTTTCTATAAAGACGTTTTTAAAAAGCACGGTGAGACACTCAAGGAGTTAGGCGTAGATCCAAATAACGGATTTGGTGATTTAGAAGCCAAAATAAAAGATTTGCCTGAAGAGAAACAGTCAGAGATTAAAGCTGATATTCAGAAGTGTTACGAAAATGGGCCGGATTTGGCGATGGTCAATTCACATAAAGGAATCACTAATCTTCACGTGCCAAGCGATGTGATTATTGATGCTTCAATGCCCGCCATGATTCGTACTTCCGGACAAATGTGGAATAAAAATGATGAAACTCAGGACACCAAAACCGTCATCCCTGAAAGCAGTTATGCAGGAATCTACCAAGAGGTGTTTGAATTTTGCAAAGAACACGGTGCATTCGATCCAACCACTATGGGGAGTGTTCCAAATGTGGGTTTAATGGCTCAAAAAGCCGAAGAGTATGGTTCGCATGACAAAACGTTTGAAATTTCCGGTAAGGGAAAAGTTCGCGTCGTAAGTAATAATGGTAACACTCTCTTGGAGCACAATGTTGAAGAAGGAGACATTTGGAGAATGTGCCAAACCAAAGACGCTCCAATCAAAGATTGGGTTGGCCTGGCTGTTCGCAGAGCCCGTGAAACAGGAGACCCCGCAATTTTCTGGCTGGATGAAAATCGTGCGCACGATACTGAGCTTATAAAAAAGGTGAAATCTTATCTGACGGAATATGACACCGGCGGGCTCGATATTCAGATCATATCTCCAGAAAAGGCGATGCGTTATACCTTGGAAAGAACTAAAGCCGGAAAGGATACAATTTCCGTTACAGGAAATGTATTGCGTGATTATTTAACAGATCTCTTTCCAATTCTTGAAGTTGGAACTAGCGCAAAAATGTTGTCGATTGTTCCTCTCATGAATGGCGGTGGACTTTTTGAAACAGGTGCAGGCGGCTCAGCGCCAAAGCATATTCAGCAATTGTTAGATGAGGGACATCTGAGCAGGGATTCACTCGGCGAGTTTTTAGCTTTAGCAGTTTCATTAGAGCATCTCGGTAAAACGTTTGATAATAACCGTGCAATTTCACTCTCAAAGGCCCTCGATGAAGCAAACACTCTCTACCTTCATAATGATAAGTCACCTTCACGTAAGGTGAATGAACACGACAATAGAGGGTCACACTTCTATGTTGCCATGTATTGGGCTCGTGCACTGGCTGATCAAAGCGAAGACAGTGAATTGGCTGCAATATTCAAACCGGTAGCAGAGAAGCTGGAAGCGAATGAAAAACAGATTAATGAAGAGCTGATCAGTGCTCAGGGTCAACCCGAAAATATTGATGGGTACTACTGGCCAAATAGAAACCTGGTTTTTGACCGGATGAGACCAAGTAAAACCTTAAATTCAATTATTGAGACAGTCTAAGCACTCAATAATAGTCTGAGCTTAAAAACCCGAATATTGTTATTTGGGCTTTTTTATTGATGATTCCTTCCACAAACACTACAAACAAAAAAGCCCCATCCAAAGGATGAGGCTTATAAAAGTACTGTAGTCTATCCAACTATTTTAGTTGTCGGATTCCTCGTTTTGTTGCTGGGGAATCGCTGGCTGGGTTTGAGATGGATTTCTGAAATCAGATGTGTCCACATTTTCAAGGCCTTGCTGCTGGATCGTGCTCTGTGTTCCCTGACCTCTGTCTATAGCAAAGTTCGCTAACACACTTAGTGATAGAAAAAGTATAGCGAGGATTGTTGTTGTTTTTGACAACAGATCAGCTGTTCTTCGGGCTCCCATAGCGGCACCACCGGCCATACCGGCTGCAAGTCCACCTGACAATCCCTCTTTCTGTCCCGGTTGAAGTAGAACAACAACGATCAGTAAAATACAGATCAGGGTAATAAAACTAATAATAATTCCGTATAGCATAACAATAATAAATTCTGTGATTCAGTCGAACTTTAAAAATATCACTATTTCATGACTTAACAAAGCAATTAATCCAGTCTAAAAAGTGACAAATTACTTAGGTATTGGCTGTATTAACTGCGCTGTATTGTTAGTAGGGTCATTTACTTTTTTACTAACTCTGGTCACCGAAAAATCTGTTAGTAGTCTGTTCTCAGATCCTCGTTTGATTTGAGAGCCTGTTAAATTTTCACTTAACCATTCGTTTGATTGTGATTTATCCAGCATCAGAGGCATTGTTTCTGTCATAGGCTGAATAAGAATGTTTGACTCTACCGTAATTAATTCAAAATATTCATCATTGTACATTAGACCGGCAATATATAGCGGTTCATTATTCGTAAGTCTGGCAAAAAATGGGAATCCATCTTCTACTCCATCTTTCCACACATAAAAACCACTTATCGGGATGATTACTCGTTTCGAATTCTTATTTTCGAAAGCACTGAGATCATCAACAAATACACTTTCAACTTTACCCGGTTTGTCTCCCCATCGAATTCTCTTAATTTCAGGCTCTTCATTTGATAAAAATACGACGGGTATATGATGTCCCGGAGTTATATTATAATTCGGTTCAAACAGAGCGTTTTGATTCAATTGTATGTTAAACAATTTCTCTATTTCACTTTTATCAACATAAAATGCTAGTCGTTTCGACATGGATAACCTGTAATTATTGATGAAATGTTTATCGATAATAGTACTCTAAAAAAGAGTATTCTCCTGAAAGCGTTCAACTTATGAAAACTATTTTTTTTAATAGCTACGAAAATCGGCTTAGATCAGGGTGGAGAATTCTCATTTTTTCATCTTTACTATTTTCATTCATAATCGTTTTCTCACTGATTACCGGTGGTAACATCGGCTTCACAATTCCTACTGCAATACTAACAATTCTTCTAATCTTTTTTGCAGCCAAAAAACTCGACAAAAGAGATATCTCAGAGTATGGTTTTAAAAATCCAAGAATTTGGTTTCGTGATTTTTTAGCAGGATTTGTAATGGCCGCCATTGCAATGTCCAGTATAGTCCTCATTAAAATCCAAATGGGCTGGTCAACCATTGAACAGTTTCAAATTAGTTTGACAGAAACCTCATTTCTTTGGGGTATATCACTCTCTTTTATACTAATGCTCGCTGTCAGCTTTTGGGAAGAGGTCTATTTTCGGAGTTATTTAATTACGAACCTGAAAGAGGGGTTCATGTTCAGAAAAGTGGGTCAATCGGGCGCCATGTTGATCGCTGTGCTTTTATCGTCTGCATTTTTCGGTCTTTTACACTATGGCAACCCTAATGCCAGCTGGGTTTCTACTTTAAATATATCTATTGCTGGATTGGTCTTTGCTTATCCTTATATTATAACCAAGAGTATTGCGATTCCCATTGGGATGCACCTCTCCTGGAATTTTTTTCAGGGAGCTGTTTATGGATTGCCGGTTAGCGGCAATCAGTTTGAAGAGATGTTTATGGTTGTTAACACTACCGGCCCTGAAGTTTTTACAGGTGGTAGTTTTGGTCCGGAAGCAGGCGCAGCCGGTTTACTTGGCTTGATGATACTGTTAACACTCAACGAAATTTACTGCACGCTAATTAATAAATAACAGCACTGATTCGTTAGCATATACTATCTTCGGCCGAGCCTGATTCACTTTATAATCAGGCTACTTGATAATTGAAATTATGATTTAAAATTAAAGAGGTAACAAATTGTCGTTTAATCAGTTTCGACTAAGTTCCGATATTTTGAAAGGGTTACAAGACACTAAAATTGAAAGCCCTTCACCACTACAAAAGAAAATATTTAAGGCCGTTCAAGAAGGTTCAGATTTAGTAATTAATACTTCGGTTGATAAAAAACCTGAAGTAGGTTATTTGATCTCATTGCTCAATTCAATATCTAAATCTAACCGAAGACAAGGCACTCGGGCAATTATTATTGCCGGAAATAAAGAGAGAGCCAAAAAGCTTGATGAATGGATTTGGGCAATTGGATACCATTCTGCTATAGAGAGTGCCTGCATTACCGATGAGAATGATCCAAAAGAGTCACTAAAAACTATTTCTGCCGGACCGGTAATTTTAGTGGCAACACCCAAAGAGCTCGCTGATATATTAGAGCAGGGAAGAATGGTATTCAGAGAAGTAAACCAATTTATCGTTGATCAGGCTGAAATGGTTT
>SKGY01000104.1 GCA_007117235.1 Balneolaceae bacterium | reverse complement strand
TGGAATTTTAGTGACGTGCGGAACGTTATGATAGAGGTGGTTTAACTTGACAAACATAAATATTGTGCCATTTTAAGCAGAATATGATGTTAATTGAAACAGATGAGAATTTCACTATAAAGTAATCCAGCTCTAAATGTCAGAAGAAGAAAAATTTGAAGAGATGATTGAGAACCCAACGAAGCATCAAATTAAAGCCATTCGCCATGCAAGGGAGAGAGCCTGTATAGATGCTATGAAATCATCGAAATCAAAAAATCCGCATAATAAAGGTTCCAGTTTGGCTGATTTATGGGAGTACGTCTATGAAGAGTACTACGAATTTCAGTAGCCCGTCACCACTTCCAATACTCTCTTTTCTGCACTAATTACCAAATGATGAATCTCGGTTCCCAAGTGCTCACCATCAGCATGCACAGCAAACGGGTCAGTGCTTGTCACTTCAAATTTTTGTGCTAATCGCGTGTCAAGTTTGCTCATCCACGAGGCCGGGCCCCATCTGAATCTGGGCAGGTAAATAAGAATTGATGGAATTGACATTTTTCTTATAGTCACCAAATTGAGCTTTCCATCTCTTAGATCAGCATCAGGCGCCAGGAAAAACTTACCACCTTCCCATTTTCCGTTACACGCCGTAATCATCATATAATCATCACTTAGATCTTTTCCGTCTACAATAAGTTTGAATGATGAACCTCTGTAAGTGAACGTAGCTTTAATGGCAGAGAGCAGGTAGATAATCGGCCCTTTGATCAATTTATATGATTTTGAATAGTAGTTGGTCAGGCCGTCCAGGCCTATTCCGAGAGTATTGGCTACCCAGTAATCTAAGTCTCCACTGCAGCGAAGAAGGTCTACGTGATGGGTTTTTTGTTGATATATCAGCTCGAGGCACTGCGGTATTGTGCCGGTTAGTTTCAGCGTTTTTACATAGTCGTTGCCGGTCCCTATTGGTAGAATTCCAAGAATTGTATCTGTACCTGCAATTCCGTTAACAACCTGATTCACTGTTCCATCGCCTCCACAGGCAACAAGCATATCAAACTCCTTCGCTTTTTGTTGAGCTAATTTGATTACAGATTCATCTTTACGGGTGATGACAATCTCAGCTCTCTCCCAGCGCTTGTGAACTTCACGGTTAAGCCAGTCTATATGATGAACAGAGCGGCTCCTGTTCGCGGTGGGGTTAACAATAAAACAGACGGATGTGCTGCTTTTTTCCATAGACAGAAGTTAACATAACCGAATAAATATCATAATAGCCTGAGTTCGAGTTTTTATTAAATACACTGCAACCACCCCCTGCCCCTCCTTGAAAAGGAGGGGAGAGTTTTCTTGCCTTGATTCATATTTGCACTCAATTAAGTAAGGTGTTTACGCGATTATTAATCAGTTATCGGCTTGATTCTGACCCGATCACCCTCACTTAAGTTTGCAGTGGCAATCGCACTTTCATGGTTTCTTGCGATGAGAATTTGATCGTCTGATCGTGGGAATGCAATCCATTCGCCATGAGGCACATCGCCATAAGACTGCCCATAAAATACATTTCGTTGTTGACCGCCAACCGCAAGAATGAACGTTGAACCTTGTGTAATGCCTGCATTTGAGAGTTCATCAGGGTGGAAGCCCAGCGTTGCGTTACCAAAAAATCGGTCAACGGATGTAACTCTGTTTGCGATAAAATCGCCGGCAGTTTCAGTGCCTGTGTTTCGTTCAGGAACAGTTCGTGTACCGTCAGTAACCGGGTGATATATTCCGTCCTGAATCCAGGAAACTAATTCGTCCACAGCATCTTTTCGCTCAACCCAGTTCACGTTAACATGACCCGGTCTGAGCAGCGGACGAAGGGAGGGTAAAATTGGTGCACTGTTGCTATTTGCTGCCGCCGCAAAAGAAATGGGCCCGTCCAGCTCTGTGAGGTTACTCATCAATACTGAAGGAATTTTTGGCGTAGCTAATAAATAAGAATCCTGAGTAGGGTCATTCAGATCAATAAAAGCTCCTTTGGCAATTACACCGTCTGCCAGTTCAGGCTGTTGCTCAGCAATTCTTAAGACAAGAGTTCCGGCTGTTGATTCACCCTCCATAATCAGAAGGTTTACACTGCCAATAAGTTCTTCAATTTTGTTGCGCAGTTTTGAGAGTTCCTCCGTGTGGGCATCGTGATCTACTCCATTCTCCTGAAATGCGGTGCGTCCAATTACCCATCCTGACTCTATGAGATATTTATAGAATGGATCTTCTAAATTAAGATCTGCTTCGTGTGGGGCATCAGCGGGACGCCAGCCGTGAACATGAATAAAGACATTTCCTGACTCATAACTCTGTGGTACAACAATTTTAAACGGAGCTCCATCAATATCTCCCTCATGAATTACAGGATTATGCAGGGCGAATAGAGCGGCAGGAAGTAACAAGAATGAGAGTATTGCAATAGTTCGAATAAGGAATGTCATGAGCTCATTTTTTCAATGTTATTGACAAGATGATGGAGATGAGATTCAATAGTGTCATAAGGGCGGTACCCTTTCGACATCACGCCGATTTCACCGTTTATTTCAAGCAAAAGCGTTGGAAAGGCGGCCGCATCAACACGTCTGCACCAATCAAAAAGCTCCGTTGTTTTTGTAGTGATCTCGCTATTTTCATAGAGATCTGAGAATGCGTCAGGGCTGACATCTGTATCTTTCAGCAACTCGATAAACGCCTCTTTTTGATTCAGATTTTTACCGTCAACAAAGAGGGCATGCTGCAATTTACCGGCGAAATTCAGAGCCAGTTCAGGAGCTAACTTGTTTACAATATTCTGAGCTTTACATGAGGGCATCGAGTCGTAAAGGTAACTTCCCTCTTCGGCTAACAGTTTGAAATTCTCACCAAATTCTACACCGGTAGCCTTTTCAACTTGCTTCAAGGCTCCTGCAATGTAGCTGTATCCTTCGCCGATGGTTTGAGCGTTATCGCCGATCGCCAGTCCGCCGGGCACTACGTTAATGGAGAGTTTATCTTTGAATCTTAGAGCCAGCTTTTCCATAACAGGATGAAATCCAAAACACCATCCGCAGAGGGGGTCATAGACGTAGATGAGGGTCGGTTTATTTAACATCAGTTTTAGGCTTTTTTATTTTCAAGTCAATTTTTGGATCATCATCGGTAAGATTTGCGCTAAGTTCGGCAAGCCGCTCTCCGGCCTCTTTAATTGGAATTGAAATGGCACTTGCACCGGCTTTCTGCATTACTTCAGCTTCTTCCTCACGCATGGTAAGAACATAGATAAGACCTTTGAAGCCGGCCGCGCGGAGTGTTTTAGTTGCGTTCTCTTTAACTCTTTCATTTCCCATGGCAATCATTACAGATCGGATTTTATTTAAATCAATATTGGTCCATAGGTCGGTATCCTGAATATCTCCATATACAACACGTCTGCCTGATTCCAGATTTCTCTCAATTCGGTCCGGGTCAATATCCATCCCAACTACTGGTTTATTTTGCTCTTTCAGTTTGTCATAAGCTGCCCGGCCGGCGTTACCCATTCCAACAATCAAAAATTCTGCTGAGCCCAATGAAATTGTCTGATGCTCCGGGTGTCTTACATCCCTCTCAAGTTTTGATATAAATCCTTCTATTCGTTTCCATAGTTTCTCTTCATTTGCAGTGATTGGAGCGTTTATGGCATATGAGATTGCTACTAAAAGACCGAGAATTACTATAGTTTCTTCTGGAATAAAGCCATTTGCGCTTGCAACAACTCCCGCAATAAGTGTAAACTCACTGTAGGCAGTTAGTGATACTGATGCCAGGAATCCTGTTCTGGCCCGAAATTTAAATGCCATAAAAAGTACAAAGAAGAGTACGCTTTTGAGTGGGAGTATTAATAAGATTGCAGCAATAAAATAGTAGCCCGAAACATCGGGGAATCCGGTTAATCCAACTTCGAGGAAAAATCCTACAAGGAATGCTTCTTTTACTCCCCACATTTTTTTTGCGATCTGGTCAGCTCTTTCGTCTGATGCCAAGAGCATTCCTGCGGCTAAAGCGCCAAGCTCACCGGACAAATTAAATAGTTCGAAGAGTGATGCACCTCCGAGTGCAAGACCAAGCCCAAAAAGCATCCAAAGTTCATCCTCTCTTATAATCCCTAAAAGCTTAATCAATATTGGCCGGATCAGTGGAAGTGCTAATACAGAAAAACTCCACGCTGTTGGGGCACCACCACCTGTGTAAGCTATAATTCCTATAGCAACAAGATCCTGAATGATAAGAATACCGATTGCAGCACGACCGTAAAGTGCACCTAATTCGTTTCTGCTTTCAAGGTTCTTTGCAGTTAAAACAGTACTTGAAAACCCAAGCGTGATCGCTATAATAATTGCAGCCTGAAGATCATACCCAAAGTAGAGTGTTATTGGAATGAATATAGCTGTAGAAATAAGAAGGTGGGTAAGCCCAATGCCTAAAATGTCAAATCTAATGATATTCTTTAATCGGATATGAAGACCTACCGTAAAAAGCAGAAAGACAACTCCGAGGTGAGAAATCTCTTTTAGCATATCCCCGGCTTCGTAACCATATACGGCTAGTGCGAGTCCTGCCACTAAATATCCAACAAGTGGGGGGAGTTTTAACCGTGAGGCTCCAAACCCGAATAAAAAAGCAATTCCAATCCAAATAATATCCATCTAATACTTTGCTTCTATCGTTGAGATAATTTCAAGCCATGAATATATGAATAGTTATGAGCTTTTGAGGGAATCAATAATTTTTTTTGATTCGTTGATCTCATCCTGATTTACAGTATGTCCCATACCCGGATAGATTTTCTTTGACATGGAAGCGTTCAGACCTTCTAAAATTTCAGCGCTTTCATTTACTCTCTCTACCGGTATATGTGGATCAATATCTGAACAACCCATAAATACGGGCGTCTTTTCAAGCGAACCGGAGTAGTTTTCTGCAGAGATTGAATCACCGATCAACCCGCCGCTGAGGACAATGAGTCCACCATATTTTGCGGGATGACGAGCTACAAACTCAGAGGCCAGACATGCACCTTGCGAGAATCCTAAGAGGATAATTTTTTCTCTTGTAATTCCTTTGTCCTCAAGTTCCCTGATGATATTGTGAATGGCCTGAAGACCGGATGAGAGCCCGGGTTCGTTTCTGTCTGTTGAAGCAAGAAATGAGTACGGATACCACTGAAACTGGCTGGCTTGTGGTGCAACAAGGTGGAGATTATGATCACCAAACTCGTCGGCAAGTGTAATGATACTTTCAGCTGTTGCTCCCCGGCCGTGAATCATAATCATTGCACCATCGGCGCTCTCGATATCTGCACCGGCGTGAACAGTGTTACTTTTTTGGTGAGGACCGTTAAATGGATTTTCTGAATTTGCTCTGAACATATGTTTGAAGGTCAATTTTTAAAAGTTTGTACAACGGTCAGCCTGACCGTTGTACTAGTCTACATTAAGTTTCGGAAGTCGTTTCTCAATCTCGTCGCGGTGTTTTTCAAACCAGCTGGGGAGTTTGAGGTTTTCACCAAGTTGATCGAGCGGTTCATCAACATCAAAACCAGGAATATCAGTTGCTATCTCAAATAGAACACCACCCGGCTCTCTGAAATAGATGTAGCGGAAGTAGTCCCGGTTTTTTTTTTTTT